>JAPKBY010000117.1 GCA_028823185.1 Planctomycetota bacterium | reverse complement strand
ACATCGTCGTTGTAGAGGGAGAGCCGACTCGCGGCGTGATCGTTCGCATGCAGCCGGGTGGAATCGTCAGAGGGATCGTCACAGACGGAGAGGGGCTCCCCGTCCGCGGCGCTCAGGTCGTGGCCGTCTCTAGTCGTGATCGTGACGCAGGCAGGCAGCGCAGGCGCGAGGGACGCACGGGACGCAGACGGGGAGGTGAGTCAGCTTCCTCAGAAGATGAAGCAGAGACGCAGCGGCCCGAGCGAGGTGATCGCGAGGCGCGCTTCATGATGGGCGGAGGGCAAGGAGCGGCGATGATGCCTCCTGCGATCTTCAGCTATGCGGCCGGAATGGGCATGTTCACTGAGAACTCAGCGATCACTGATGAGCAGGGGGCCTTCGAGGTCTCAGGCTTGCAACCCGGGAAGGTGCGGCTCTATGCCTTGCATTCCGATTACGCCGGCGGAGCGACAGAGGAAGAGCTTGAGCTCGTCGCTGGAGCGCCGATCGAAGGCGTAATGCTCGAGCTGTTGAAAGGCGGCGGGGCCTATGGATCTGTCGAGGACGGCTATGGACGCCCTCTCCCGGGGACGGTCGTGTTCGCGCTCGCGCCGAACCGAATGGCTCCTGGAAGTGGAGGGAACATTCCAGGTGGTCTCTATGAGGCGGGTACAGATCAGAACGGCGAATACAAAATGGAGAATATGGCGCCCGGGTCTTATGTCTTCGTGGTCACTCGTGGAGACGACCAGCTCAACTTCATGAGCTTCCTCAGCAATCTTAACTTCGACCTTGTGACGATCCCGAAGGGACGATCCATTCGATACGACATCGTGGATGACAACGCCTCTGGCTGTCGTGTTTACGGGATCGTCTATGACGCAGGTGAGCCGGTCCGGCGCGGGGCAGTGACGGCGCTCTCCTTCGAGAGCGACAACATCCTCGGGGTCGACTTTAAAGTCGCTCGGATCCGCTCTGACGGCTCTTATGAGTTTCCTGGGCTGAAGTCGGGTGAATATGTGCTGCAGGTACAGGGCGTGGGCCGGCAGATCCGGATGGATCTAGATGTGCCTGAACAGCCTGAGTTACAGAAGGACCTTCATCTGCCAGAGGGCGGGGTCGAGGGGGAGGTCGTTGCGAAAGACTCTGGTGATCCGGTTCAGGGAGCGACCGTCTTTTTACGACCGCTAGAACAACCCGATTTCAGCGGCATGCTCGGTTCTCTGATCGCATCTCAAGGAGTGAGCGAGGAAGATCGCACTGACTCTGATGGGAAGTTCTCCTTTGAGCGCGTCTCTCCTGGTGAGTACGAGCTCTTAGTCCGTGTCGGTAGGCGCGGAGGAGAGGAGGGCGTGCTCTTGGCCGCCGCCGACCCCATGATCATAGAGATCTATGACGGGCGCATTGAGCGAGGACTAAAGATCGAGCTTCCCACTGCGCTGGCGATCAAAGGGACAGTCGTTGATTCGACTGGTGTACCCATCGCATCAGCCAGCATCGCTGGAGCGAAGTCTGGGACGATGGATCCGAGGCCTGTGCGGACAAAGAGCGCAGCGGATGGCAGCTTCACCTTGACCCCGGTCGGCGTCGGCTCTTACACGATCTCTTGCACAGCTGATGATCACTCGCCGGCCCGAGGCCTAGAGGTAGAGGTGAAGGAGGGCGGCGGCGAGCTCAAGATCGTCTTGCAGGTTGGAGTCGAGGTTAGGCTGCTCGTGATGGGCTCTGATGGTGCCCCGGTGCGTGGCGCTCGCGGGAAGCTCACCTTGGTCAATGGAGGAGGCGGAGCAGTCACCGACGTTGGTGGTGCATTCGGGAGCCTCTTCTCTGGAGATGGCGCTACAGGAGAGGACGGTCGCAGTGTCCTGGGTCGTTACAGCCCTGGCACCTATAGCTTAGAAGTGTGGCGTG
This sequence comes from Planctomycetota bacterium, assembly GCA_028823185.1. GTDB lineage: Bacteria > Planctomycetota > UBA1135 > UBA1135 > JAKVCE01. The sequence continues at coordinate 4,164 of JAPKBY010000117.1, read as the reverse complement.
GTTTTCAGCGCGCGACTCTGCCGGAGATCATCCTAGAAGAGGGCGCCCTCGTTGAAGACATCTCGATCAATCTGCCGTGATCTCTCTCGGTCAATCTCTCCTCGGTAGCTTGCTCGCTGCTGGCTTGGCGTTCAGCGCACCTCTCGTCGTGGACGCAGAGTCCTTGCTGATGAGTCCCTTGCACATGGAAGAGCTCCCGCCACCCCTCTGGTGTGTTCGGGCGCTGAGTCTCGGCTATGGGGAAGGGCAAGCTCGCTCCAGAGAGGACGCGAGCGCCGATTTGCTCCTCGTGCTGAAGAATGTGGAGGAGGGCGGGAGCTTTCGTGATCAGGTCGTTCAGTACCGCCGGGCATCCGGTGCGACTGGGGATGGGGTCTTAGGCGTCGTGCCTCCAGGCGCGCTCGCCCCTTCCTTTGAGATCTTCTTAGAGCGAGCGAAGATAGGAGAGGTCAGCGGGATCATCGAGACCGCAGGGGCGCTGCACCTCCTTGAGCGTCTCGTAGCTCACGCGGCTGTGCGGCAGCTGTTTTTGGAAGGCCGAGAGGAGAGCGTCCGCCAAAGGCTCCTCGAGCTGCGAGCAGAGATTGTCGCCGGCGCCTCCTTCAGTGAGTTGGCGAGTGAGCACTCCATGGATCGAGCCTCTGCGGATCGCGGGGGAGACTATGCCGTGTTTGAGCGCGGGTCGCGGGACTCGCAGTTGAAGCGGGCAGCCTTTGAGCTCGAAGTGGGCGAGCTCTCTCTGCCGGTTGAAACGCCGCTTGGCTGGCACTTGCTTCAACGAATGTCCAAGGACTCTCTCAGCTCGCAGCTGGTCGAATCAAACTGGGCGCGGTTCCGTGCGGTCCTGATCACACACGCAGGCTCCCCAAAAGCTGCCAACCCAGAGCGGAGCCGTTCGGAGGCACGAGCGCTCGCTGATGAGATCTACGCCTTGCTCGTTAAGGGTGATCCCTTCGAGCCGATCGCGCGCTTCTCGAATGATGACCCGGGCGGAAAAGAGCGCGCGGGTGATCTCGGCTGGGTGCATCGTCGGATGCCAGGCTTACCGCAATATCTTCAATCGTCCTTCCTCTTGAAGTCCGGCGAGGTCGGCGCTCCCTTTGAGATGGATGGAGGATGGATCGTGATACAGCGGACTCAGTGATTCCGACTGTGGCGATCTGAGCGCTCAGGTGTCGACGAGCTCAAAGGCTGGGGAATAAGTCCACATCGCCGGCGCCCGAGGGAACAGCCTGCAGGCGAGAGCTTCGCCCTCAGCTGAGAGCTCGCTCTGGTGTCTCACGACGGGATCAAAGAGGAGCTCCCGCGCGCTTCGTTGACCAGTGAGAAGGCCTGGGAGCGCAGGGGAAGGAACCTCTAGGTGATGCTTGGCTCGGTGTGAGGTGACTCGCGGGCCCGCGGGCCCCTTGTCGAGGTGGTAGGACTGTCCAGAGGCACCGATTGAGAATGAGTCTGTGCCTAAGATCGGAGCCCACCAAGGCGCGAGATCAGCGAGGAGACCGGAGAGGTCTGTGATCGCGAGCATGCAGCCGCCGTCGAAGGTGGAGTGCTCAAGCAGGCCACCAAGGTGAAGCAGGGTGGTGGAGGTGCGCGTCTCAGGTGGGACGTGCAGTAGAGCTAAGGGGCGCGCGTGTTCACTCATGAGCTGGTGCACAAAAGCGAGGATGGCATGAACGCTCTCGGAGTCGTTAGCGCAGCACTCCATGATCTCTAGCTCGCGCCGCACGCGGAAGCGCAGGTAGGCGCGAGGGTCACCCGGGGCCCCCAGGGCGAGTGAATATGAACCAGGCGCTTGACCTTCCCAGTCGATCGGCGAGCAGAGCCTCGTCTCGGTCCCAGAGGCGTGCTCGTAGCTCTCTTTTTGCAAGCGGCAGAGAGCTTCGAGGTCTTCACCGGTGATGGCTCTCCAGACGGCGTCGGGGTCAGCTGGAGGGAGATGCTCAGGGCGGGCCTGCACTGCATGCAGGTCGAAGGCGCTGGCAAAGCCAAGCGCTCCATAGTAGTCAGCCGCTCCGATCGTAATCGCGCCGCGCATTCCTCGGTCTTTTAGCGCAGAGAGACCTGTCGTTGTCAGGAGTCGCCCTATTTCACGGCCTCTGAATTGCTGGAGGACTCCGAGTGGTGCGGCGATCGCCAGTGAGACTTGTACCCCGCGGATCGTCAACTCTCGTGGAAGGAAGAGGGCGTAACCGGCGGCTTGTCCGTCGACCTCAGCTAAGAGGGAGAGACCGGGATCAAAGTTGGGGTGATGCTTGGCGAGCAGTTCTACAAAACGCGACTCACGCTCCGGACGTTCAAAGGCCGTATCTAGGAGAGCGGAGAGCTCCGGCTCTTCACTCGGGTGGATCGTTCTAATGGTTACGCTCAAAACATCGCGCGCTCAGTGTCGGCGCTTCCTCGCCCCACGATGAGAACGCATTTGTGCTTCAGGAGTTTTGGAAGCCCCAGGTCCCTTCGATGCGGGCACGGCGGATTCCGACGATGTCTAGCAGCCAGTCAAACCAGCCGAGGTAGGGAGTGACCACCGCCTCTGTGACTTCCATGTTTGAGAGGTTCGCATCCGATGCGTTCTCCCGCGCGATGTTGAGCGCGCTCTTTGGGATGTCGATTGAAAAGAGGGTCAATGCGACTCCCTTTGAGACGAAGGTCCCGGCGCTCTCAGAGGTTCGTTCAAACTTTAAGCTAGAGCAGCCAGCAGTCAGACAGAGGAGGGCGGGCAACAATAAGGTGGTGGCGAGGCGTCGCAGCATGTCGAGACGATAGCTATCGAGAGCCGAGGGGGGAAGCGGAAGGCTGTGCTTGGCGTAGAGGGTCTAGGTGTGGATAGTGGAATCATGGCTGATTCAGGAACGTGGCTGTCTTCAGGGCTCCCTCCAGAGCTCATAGGAGATGTGATACAGGGATTCAGGGGTCATCACCCTGAGGCGGGGGCTCCACAGCTGTTCTTTGCTCCTGGGAGGGTGAACCTCATGGGAGCGCACCTCGATTACAGCGGAGGCGCTGTGTTACCTGCTGCCATTGATCGTGGAACTTTGATCGCAGTTGCGCCGAGAAGTGACGGGAGGGTTCATTTCACCTCTTCGCTTCAAGCTGGAGAGCACCTCTATGAGCTCGCTGATCTCCCCCAGGGACCTACGGGGGTGTGGGCGGATTACCCCCTCGGCGTATTGAGGGGGGTTTTATCCAAGCTGGACATTGTCCCGGAAGGCGCCTCGCTTCACTTCGGAGGGAATCTGCCTATCGGCGCAGGCCTCTCTTCCTCAGCTTCAATCTGTGTCGGTGCTGCGCTGGCTCTCGATGCTGTGTGGGGGCTCGGCTTAGAGCCGATCGATCACGTCAATTTAGCGCTCAAAGCTGAGCGTGAATTTGTCGGAGTCCAGTGCGGGATCATGGATCCATACGCTGTGGGTTTAGCGAAAGCTGGAACCTTGTTATGGCTGGAATGTGGTGAGGTTAACTACGAGCACCTCCCATTTGACACTGCACGAGTGAGCATCCTTGTCGCAGACACCATGGTCCGCAGAGAGCTAGCGACGAGTGAGTTCAATCTCAGAGTTGATGAGTGTCGGCGCGCATTCGAACTCTTGAAGCGCGGACAGCCAGAGGCGAGGTGTCTCGCAGAGATGAGTATGGAGAACCTCAGCGCTCACGCTGACGAGCTCGGTCCAATCCTCGCGCGAAGGGCTGGGCATGTGATCGCAGAGGTGGCACGCACCGTTGTCGCGCGCGAAGGCCTCTTGGCTGGCAAGCTGGAGGTGTTTGGCGCGAAGATGCTTGAGGCTCACGCCTCTCTGCGTGGCCTCTATGAGGTCTCCTGCCCAGAGCTAGATCGGCTCGTCGAGGTCGCTGGAGGCTGCGAGGAGGTCCTCGGGGGCCGTCTCACGGGTGCTGGCTTCGGAGGGGCATGTGTCTTCCTCGTTGAGCGCGGCGGAGAAGAGCGTGTGAGCTCTGAGCTCAAGCAAGGCTTCAGAGAGGTGTTTGACCACGACCCTGAGGTCGCGGTCTTTCAAGCAGTCGGCGGCCCCTTTGAGCTAGAGGCTTAGAGCTCAGCTCTTCAGCGCGCAGCGATCACGCGCTGTGCAGCTGCGAGGAGCAGTCGCCCAGAGTCAGAGTTTCGAACCTCTTCGCTGAAGGAGTCAGAGAAGAGCGCGACGGTAGCGTCCG
>JAPKBY010000116.1 GCA_028823185.1 Planctomycetota bacterium | reverse complement strand
CTTCCCACTCAGAGTCTTCTTCCTCATCGAGCTCTTCGGATTCCTCCTCTTCAGACTCTTCGGCCACCTCTTCCTCGAGCTCGGCCGCCTCCTCTAGCTCCTCCTCTTCCCACTCAGAGTCTTCTTCCTCATCGAGCTCTTCGGATTCCTCCTCTTCAGATTCTTCGGCCGCCTCCTCTAGCTCCTCCTCTTCCAACTCAGAGCCCTCTTCCTCGTCAAGCTCTGCTTCCTCTTCATTCAGCTCTTCTTCGGGCTCGTTGAATTCCTCTTCTTCAGCTCCACTCGAGGGATCGCTTGCAACCAGATCGTCGTCAACGGGTCCCCCGTCAAGTTCGGGCCCCCCGTCAAGTTCGGACTCCAAGGAGAGGACGCTGTCCGCGGGCTCGGCCTCAATTGCAGCTTCATCCCCTTGGGAAGTTGCGCCTCCTGCACTGCTTTCACCTGCTCGTTCATCTGTGATCTCGTCATGGTTGGGGCTCTCTTCGGCACCCAATACGCTCGCCCCTTCCGGAATCTCACCGCGAGAACGAACATCCTCAGGATAGGGAGAGACCGCTGTCCCCGGGTACGCCGTCGGGGCACCTTCGAAGGAGAGCGCAGCTGATTCTTCAGTCGTCACGCCATCAGCGCTCGCCTGCAGGGGTACGGCCGGCTTCTCAATCTCAAGCGCCTTCTCCCACGCTGTAGCCTTTGAAGGAGCCAACCAAGCGCCCCAGACACTCAGGCAGAGCGCGCCGAGCCCCACCAGGGCAGCCATGGGCGGGGTGATCAGACTCGCTAAGGCACCGCCCGTCGACAGCCCAACGAGTCCCCCGGCGCTCTCAGAGAACGCTCCGAGGACCACACTGAGACTGATCGCAACAGCCAACACACCGGCCAGATGTCGTGTCGTCCGATGAGTCTCTACCCAGCCGAGAAACTGCGCTGCGCCCATCATCAGGCATGCTGCGCCCATGAGGCCCACGGGGATCGAGCCGCCGATCCACAAGAGCCCGTGCCCCATCGCTGCGGTGCCGATCGCATTGATGGACTCACCTGGTCCGTCCATGAGGGCGAGAGTGAGGAGAGAGCAAGTGATCGCTCCCGCCGAAAAGAGCACTAGACCGAGGGCGTCCGTCCAAAAGCGATCGTTCTGAGGTTTTGTATTGTCAATCATTGCTGCCATCGTTCGTTTGAACTGCGACACCCTGACGGGCATCCCAATCCTCCATAGTGATCATGATCTCTCGGACCTTACTGCCTTGGTGCGGGCCAAGAATTCCGCATTCGCTCATCAAATCTATCAAGCGTGAGGCGCGTGTGTAGCCGACGCTGTGGGCGCGCTGGAGAAGGCTCGCCGAACCCCGTCCGGTCCTCAATACAGTGCGGACTGCCTCATCGAAGAGGGGATCGTTGATCTCCTCTCCGCCTCCGACGCCTTCACCTCTTGAGCCTGTCGCGGCTTGCACCATCTCTTGGTTGAACTTAGCCGGCGCCTCGGTCTTCACGTGCTCGATGATCGCTTGAAGTTCGTCCTCGTCCTCAATGAACGCGCCCTGCACCCGCAACATCTTGTTTGACCCAGGAGGCTTGTAGAGCATGTCTCCACTTCCGAGGAGCTTGTCCGCTCCGCCTTCGTCAAGGATGACGCGGCTGTCGATTTTACTGGTCACTTGGAAAGCGATTCGTGTCGGCAGGTTGCCTTTTAGGACCCCCGTAATGACGTCGGTTGAGGGTCGCTGTGTAGCCAAGATCACGTGAATCCCAACTGCCCGTGACTTCTGAGCTAAGCGCGTGATCGCAGTCTCTGCCTCTTTCTTCGAGACCAACATCAAGTCAGCCATCTCGTCCACGACGACGACGATATAAGGCAGATGTCGCGGCGTGCGCTCTTCGACAAAACCATCGCCCAAGCGCTCCCTGATCGCCTTCTCTCCGAGCGAATTGAAGCCCTTGATGTTCTTGACGCCCACGTCCTTGAGGAGCTCATAGCGCCCCTCCATCTTCTCGCAGACCCACGCCAAGACATTGGCGGCCTGCCTGGCATCCGTCACGACCGGCAGCAGCAGGTGTGGGATGCTAGAGAAGGGTTGCAGCTCAACCATCTTGGGGTCGACCAAGATCATCTTCACATCTTGAGGTGACCGCGTAAGCAGCAAGCTGGCGAGGATCGTGTTGATGCAAACAGACTTACCCGAGCCGGTCTGCCCTGCGATCAAGAGGTGCGGCATCTTTGTCAGGTCGCCGATGATCGGAGAGCCCTCAGTGTCCATCCCGAGCAAGAGCGGAAGTCCGTACTTCTTCTTGTCGTAGATCTCCTTTGAGATGAGCTCTCTCATTCGAACGACGCGACGCTTGGAGTTCGGCACCTCGACTCCAACCGTGTGCTTACCGGGGATCGGTGCGATCACTCGAACGCTCTCCGCTCTCAATGAAGCAGCGATCTCGTTGGAGAGCGTCGCGACCTTATTCAATCGGACCCCGACTGGGACCTCCAACTCGTAGAGGGTCACCGCGGGGCCGACCTGTGCATGGACCACATTCACTTGAAGGCCAAAGCTCGCGAGGGTGTTCTCTAGCTTGGTTGCCTCGTCGAGGGAGCCACCTTGAGCTGAAGCGTCCCCTTTCGCGACTTTTAGCAGCTCCAGGGGGGGCAATTGCCACTCTCCTTCGGGCACCTCAGGAATGTCCATCGGGACGTTTGCCGCCCCGCCAAGAGAGATTGTGGGCGCCTTCTTAGGCTGGGCCGGAGTGAGCTCTTCGTCCTCAAGCTCCTCTTCCCACTCTTCCTCCTCTTCCTCTTCCTCCTCTTCCTCTTCCTCCTCGTCCTCTTCCTCTTCCTCGTCCTCTTCTTCCCACTCCTCCTCGTCCTCTTCCTCTTCCTCTTCGTCCTCTTCTTCCCACTCTTCTTCCTCCTCCTCCTCCTCAGCATCCTCAGCGTCAAAGACATCGCGGAGCCGATCTACTTGCTCTGTCTTTTTCGCCTTCACTGCGGGCGCAGCGGCCGTCAGCGCTTCTGACTCATCGACGAAGGCCTCCTCGGTCTGGTCGATCCCGGCTCCGCGCAAGAAGCCCCAGAGACCTCTGAGCAGATTCTTTGTCCATTGGTAGACCGCTTGCGTCGCAGTCTCTTTGCTCGCCTCGCGCCGCTTCGCGATCCACTCGCCAAGCGCTCTCAACGAGGGGTAGAACGCCATCTCAGTCGCGAGAGTAAATGAAGTGATGCACGTCGGAATGAGCAGGAGCCAGATCCCTACCGCTCCGAATTTGCTTGAGAGAACAGGCACCATCTCCCCGGCGATCCATCCACCGGGTCCATACGGAGAGCTCGAGCTGCTCTCATCTCCGAACGCGAGCCGCAACGCGAGCGACATCGAAAACAGGAATGCCGCTCCACCGAACAAGCGCAGCGCAGGGAAGGCCACCTCTTTACGAGTAACCAGTACGACTCCCCAAGCGATGCCGAGGAATGGGATGAGATAGCTCGCCCAGCCAGTGAGCCTGAAGCCCCCATCGGCGAGCCAATATCCAAGCCCACCGGCCCAGTTCATGCCCACCGAATCCGGATCCACTAGCGGCGCCCTAAAGCTCGCCATCGCGACGAAGAACCAGAGCGAAAAACCAACCAAGAAGAGACCTTTGATCTCTTGCAGGTGCTCGTTCGTCTCTTCGTCAATTTCACGTCCAAAGAGCGAGGAGGTCACGACGTGCATCAGTCGCTTCCACATGCTCTCCTTCTCTCGCCTCTTCGGGCTCATCTAGGGCTCCCCACTTAGTTCCTTGATCTCGTGACGCCCTGCACATGCAGAGCGACACCTCTTCAATCCACAGAAGGAGCGCGGAGACCAACAAGAGTTTTGGCGACCGCACGCTTCGTGCGATTCACCAGCTCACGCTGACTCCCATCCCTTCCGAGGATCTTCACGGATGTCTTCGCAGCGTTCAGAGCCGAAGGCCCGTTGAGCACCACATAGTCCATACGCTTCCGTTCTAACTTCTCTCTCGCGCGCCGCAGACCATCAGCAGTCTCGAGGGCGAAGCCGACAACCAGCCGATCTCCTTTGCGCCGCGCGATGGACCCCAGAATATCCGGATTGGAGATCAACTCAAGAGATGCGCGCTCTTGTCCGACGTCCTTTTTACGCCATTTTCCCCTCAATCGGCGCGCGGGACGAAAGTCACACACTGCAGCCGCCATAAATAAGGTGTCGCATTCTGGGAACGCTCCACGGACCGCTGCCAACATCTCACGAGCGCTCTCAACATTGACCCGCTTCACCCCTTTGGGAGTTTCAAGCTCCACCGGGCCAGAGATGAGAGTGACCTCATGCCCAGCAGCAACCGCAGCTTCAGCGATGGCAAAGCCCATCTTTCCTGAAGAGTCATTTGTGAGGTAGCGCACCGGATCGATGCGTTCACGGGTAGGCCCGGCGGTGACCAGCACCTTCTTCCGGCCCCCCTCGCGGGGACTCATCGGCTGAGGAGCTCCTCTACCCTCGCCAAGATCTCAGCGGGCTCAGGCAATCTCCCTGCGCCCTCATCCCCACAAGCCATGTTTCCAGATCCAGGCTCCATGACCTCCCAGCCGTCTTCCACGAGCGCCTTCAGGTTTCTTTGAACAGCCGGGTGATCGAGCATTGAGGGGTTCATCGCCGGACAAGCGAGTCGAGGAGTCCCCTTAGCGATCGCCAAGGAGACCGTCGAGACGAGGTCATCTGCGATCCCTAAAGCGAGCCTTGCAGCCAGATTGCCGGTCATTGGAGCCACCAAGAAGAGCTCAGCAGCTTGCGCAAGCTCGATGTGATCCATGCCACCTTGGCGCTCTTCGCTGAATTCATCCACGAAAGGGGCCTCACCAGTGAGCGCCTCAAAGAGCTGTGGAGAGACGAGCTCAGCAGCGTGATGAGTCATCACGGTGCGAACCGTGTGCCCAGCCTGGACGAGTTTGCTGGCCAAATCGCAGGCCTTGTAAACCGAAACCGACCCGCTGACACCTAACACTAGGACGCTCATGATTTCTCCTCTGCGATCCCCGCCAGGGACCTTACCTCCGCCACCGCCTTATCCAGATCGTCGTTTACCACGACATGATCGTACTTCACTCGCTCGCGATACTCGTCTTCAGCCTTCTTTAGTCGACGTTCAACGACCTCAGGCCCCTCTGTCCCACGACCTACGAGGCGCTTTTGAAGCTCCTCAAAAGAAGGCGGAGCGATAAAGACAAAGACCCCATCCTCACCTAGCGCACGAAGCTGGAGCGCACCCTGCACATCAATCTCTACGAGGAAGACTCGACCTGCATCGATCGCGGCTTCCATCGGCGCTCGGAGCGTGCCGTAGAGGTTTCCATAGACCTCGGCCCACTCAATAAAGGCGCCCTCTTCAACCTTAGTGCGGAACTCACCCTTCGAGAGAAAGTGATAGTCGACGCCGTCGACCTCTCCCTCACGCATCAGTCGCGTCGTCGCAGACACGGAGAATTCAACGCCAGGACTCGAGAGCAGTCGCTGAATGATCGTGCTCTTCCCGCAACCAGACGGGCCGGAGATCAAGACCATGCGCCCGGCGCCTTGCCCCTCTCGTAGCTCAGTCACTCGATGTTTTGCACCTGCTCTCGCATGCGCTCAATGTGGGTCTTCATGTCCACGACCATGTGCGCGACCTTCGCGTCATTGCACTTCGATCCGATCGTGTTGCCCTCTCTAAACATCTCCTGCACGAGGAAGTCGAGTTGACGACCGAGCTCCCCTCCCTTGGCGAGCTGTGCGGCCATTCGCTCCACGTGACTCTCCAGCCTCACGACCTCTTCGCTGACATCTAATTTATCAGCCAAGATGGAGATCTCACGCGCGAGGTCACCTTCGACAGGTCCTTGATCTTCCATGAGCAAGCTCACACGTCGGCGCAGATCGGTTTGCCGCGCTTTGACGACTCCAGGCATTCGCTTCGCGACTCGAACGCGCTGCCTCTCCACGACAGCGAGGTTCTTCTGGAGGTCTCGCTCTAAGCTCAAGCCCTCTTCTTCCCGCGCGAGCAAGAGCGCCTTGAGCGCGGCTCGAACAGCCTTCAAGATGGCCG
>JAPKBY010000115.1 GCA_028823185.1 Planctomycetota bacterium | reverse complement strand
GCTCCTATGTGATCCCCATGGGCTACCGCATCGGCGGCACCTCCATCACAGCGGCAGCGCTGCTCGAAGCGCCGGGCAAGAGCACGAAGCGCAAGAAGGCTATCGAGCGTGGGCTCGGCTTTGTCCTTGAGGCGCTCGATCACAAGACCATGGCCGCCAGCGGAAACTACACCTATGACGTCCGCGGCTGGGGACACACCTATGCGCTGGAGTTCCTCCTGCGAATGCGCTCCTTAAAGCGCGTCCCGTCTAAGCATAAGAAGGCAGTCAACAAGAAGATCACTTGGCTAGTGGAGACACTGCAAGAGACTGAGATCCCGAACACCGGCGGCTGGAACTACTCTCGCAGTCGGCGCGGCCCCTCCGCGGCCTCTCCATTCATGACTGGCCCCACACTGCTCGCCCTCTTCGAAGCGAAGGCCCAAGGCGAAGAGGTCGATGATGACGTCATCGTCCGAGCCCTCGACACCCTAGAGGGATGCCGCACAAAGGAGGATGGCTACCCATACACGACGGGAGGTGGCAGCGACAAGATGCCGGGCTGCATCGCGCGGACTCCCATCACAGAGGTCGCCCTCGCCCTAGCTGGGCGCGGAGATGTGGATCGCCTGCGCAACTCCGTCGAGAAATTCCATGAGCACTGGGATGAACTCGAAGTTCGTCGCGCCAAGAAAGGCACTCACATCGGCGACTACAGCGTCGCTCCCTATTACGTGATGTATGGTCACCGCTACGTCGCCATGGCGATCGAGTTCCTCCCAGAGGGAGAGCGCGCGAAGCACCGCACGATGCTCCACGAGCGCCTCTTCGAAATTCAAGGCGTCGAGAAAGATGGAGACAATGAGCGGAATTCCGAGACCTTCTACAACGAGCCTGACCCGGGGACTTGGAATGACCGCGTCTTCCCGCGCAGCCGCAGCTATGGGACCGCATGCGCGATGCTCGCGCTCTTACAACCCAGCCTGCCGCGCGCAGCTAGCTGGGAACCAGAAGACTAGCTCGCGCCAGGGAAGAGGCGAGCGACCCACTTACCGATCGCGTCCGCCTCTAGGTTGACGCGCTGTCCGACCTCAGCTGTACCGAGGTTCGTTATCTCAAGCGTGATCGGAATCACCGCGACCTCAAAGCAACCTGCGCTAGGCTCACAAATAGTGAGCGAGGTCCCGTCGATACAAACCGAACCTTTGTCGACGAGCCAGCGCTCAAAATCAGCGGGGACCTTGAAGCGGATGCGACGTCCGCCATCGCCTGACTCGCTGATCTCAACGATCTCTCCAACAGCGTCGACATGCCCTGAGACCAAGTGACCATCGAGTCGATCGCCGATCTTTAATGAGCGCTCTAAATTCACAACGCTCCCCTGCGCGAGCTCATCAAACCAAGTCCGCTCCATCGTCTCGGCCGTCAGATCGAAGGCCAGGCGGCTGCCTTTACCGCCGATCGACTGAGGCTCCCCCGCTGGACTAAGAATCTCAGCGATGGAGAGACAGGCACCGCTTACAGCCACACTCTCACCCAAAACTACGTCCCAGGCCTCCGAAGGGGCCTCAAGGCACATTCTTAGACCGGTTCCCTGAGCTTCTGTGCTCAGAATGTTGGCTCGAAGCTCTATGATTCCTGTGAACATGATGACATCTGCTCCAGATCATTCAGGGAGCGCGCCCCCATGCTTGACGCCCCACCCCCATGCCGTCTACCCTCTTAGGCCGATTTCCGGTGAGTAAGTGACGCTCTTTGCCATCCTGACCCTGTTTCCCGACGCCGTGGAGCCCTATCTGGGAGCCAGCATCTTAGGTATTGCCCAAGAAAAAGGCCTCGCCCGCTACCAGTGTGTGAACTTTCGCGACTTCGCTCGCGACCGACACCGGACTGTGGACGATCGCCCTTTTGGTGGCGGCCCTGGAATGGTCCTACGTCCTGAGCCCATCGCGGCTTGTATCGAGTGGCTCGAACAAGAGCACGGCACATTTAGGAAGCTCGCGCTCTGTCCTGCAGGTAAGCCCTTTCGCCAATCAATGGCTGAAGAGCTTTCCAAAGACGAGCGCGTCCTACTCTTATGTGGACGCTACGAGGGCTATGACCAACGCCTGCTCGACGAGCTAGGCTTTGAGACCATATCCCTTGGCGACTATGTCCTCTCCGGCGGTGAACTCGGCGCCTTAGCGATCACAGAAGCCGCAGTGCGGCTGATCCCCGGCGTCTTGGGAGACAACAGGTCAGCGATAGAAGACTCCTTTCAAGAAGGCGGTGGCCTCGATCACCCCCACTTCACGCGTCCACGTAATTGGCGCGGTCGTGAGGTCCCCGAGGTGCTGTTCTCCGGCAATCATAAATCCATCCGCGAGTGGCGGGCTAAAGAGGCGCAACAAAGAACGCGCGAACGACGCCCAGATCTCGCAGACTCCGATAACTAAAACTGAATCTACCCCGGCGCTATCAGCGTCTCTCCCCTATGAACCTAATCGACACCCTCGAGCGCGAGCTCGGCAAAAAGGAACTCCCTCCCCTCCACTCCGGGGACACTGTTGAGGTCCACTACCTCATCCGAGAGGGCGAAAAGGAGAGGGTCCAGATCTACTCTGGAACGATCATCTCCGTCTCCGGTCGAGGTATACGCAAGAACATCTGCGTGCGTCGAATCGTGCAGGGCGAAGGCGTAGAGAGGATTTTCCCCCTTCACAACCCCCGCGTACAGGACGTCGTCATCACCCGCAGGGGTAATGTTCGCCGCGCCAAGCTCTTCTACCTACGCGATCGCATAGGCAAGAAGACCCGCGTCAAAGAGCTTGTGGGTGACAAGGTGCGTAGCGAGCGTAATGCCGAGAAGGCACGTCGCGCAGCTATCGCCGCCTCGAAGGACTCCTAAGAGCCTTCAAAGCACAACAGGGCTACTTGCCCATCCCAGCTGTAGAGTTATGAAACAAGGCCTCCACTTCTTTCTCGCACAGCCCCCTCTCTCCATTCATCATTCTCTGTCCTAGGGACGCCGCCTCGTGGCGGCGAACCTGCACTCACAAACTCTCTCCCGCCGGTCTGGCCGGCTTCTCCCCATGATCGAAAACGTCGGCCGGAAGGTCTTCTGGATCGTCGTCTTCCTGCTCGCTGCAATCTCCTGCCTCGTGGTACCGGAGAAGCCCTTCCGTTTAGGGCTCGATTTGCAGGGTGGCACGCGGATGGTTTACCGCTTCGACTTCGAAGAAGCAGCGGCTCAAGGCAAGATCTCAGAGTTCGAGTTGGGCAACAAAGCCCAACTCCTCCAAGACTTCTGCGCGATCATCCGTGAACGGGTTGATCCGGATGGAGTCAAAGAGCCGGTCATTCGCCCTGAGGGTGATGAGCGGGTCGTCATTGAGATCCCGGGCACCGCCAGCATGGGACAGACCAAAGCCAGCGCGACGCTCGGCGGAGGCCTCCCCGCAGCGATGCGCACGATGAACCTCGATGAGGTCACCGAGAAAGATCTCAAGATCTTCCCCCCCACAGGCGGCGTCGTTCAAATCTCCGATGAGCTGATCCGCTATGAGTCGCGCGAGGGCAAAGAGCTCCGCACGCTCACGCGCGGCTATCAGAACACAGCTCCTACAGACCATCTGCCTGGAGCCCTCATCCGACTTCGCTCTGTCGACGCCATTAGACGCGCGATCGAGAACCCCGGTGAACTGGCCTTCTACATCGCCTCCAACCCCTCTCAACTGGGCGTAAGCACAGACCTCGCGATCGAGCGAGCCAAGGTTGACGCATGGATCCTTGCGAACCCCAACCGTCCTCTCGGAGAGTTCAACCGCCTCGCAACGACGGATGGCGGCCCCTCGGAGACCATGAGGTGGTTCCCCCGACGTCTCCCCGGCGGCGCACGCGGCCCGCTCTCTGAGCGTGGACTCGTAGCCGTCACACCCCCGACGGACAAATTCCGCTTCACAGGAGAAGACCTCGACAGCGTCGGGATCTCACAAGACCAGCTCGGTTACCCCGCTGTCGCCTTCTCGATGAAGACCAGCAGGAGCGCAGCCTTCGGTGAATTCACCGGCGCGCATATTAACGAGCAGATGGCGATCGTCTTGAACGGAGAGGTCGTGACCGACCCCGTGCTGCGCGCTCCCCTCTTCGGGGATGCGATCATCGAAGGCGGTGATGGCGGCTTCACCACAGAAGAGGTCTCCGAGCTCGTCCAGGTGCTCCGCTCTGGATCGCTGCGAATCAAGCCCGTCCTCGAACACGAGGAGCGCGTTGGCGCGACCCTTGGTGAAGAGTTCGTCAAGACTGGCGCGCTCTCAGCCCTCGTCGGCCTGATCGCTGTGCTCATCTTCATGATGATCTACTACCGTCGCCTCGGTGTGCTCGCAGCCATCAGCCTGATCTGCAACCTCGTCTTGCTCATGGGAGCGATGGCCTTCCTTCAGGCCACCCTCACCTTGCCCGGCGTCGCCGGAATCATCCTGACGGTCGGCATGGCAGTTGATGCCAACATCCTGATCTTTGAGCGAATACGTGAAGAGGTCTTGCGAGGGCGCAAAGCCAGAGAGGCTGCCACGAATGGCTTCAATCGCGCGCTGATCACGATCGTTGACGCCAACCTGACGACTCTGATCACAGCTGGGATCCTCTACAAGGTCGGAACCGGCCCTGTGCGAGGCTTCGCCACGACCCTCAGCGTCGGAATCCTCACCTCGATGTTCGCTGCGCTCGTCCTCACACGCGTGCTCGTCCACTTCCAATTGGAACGTGGCCTGCAATCCTTCAGCATGATGAGGTTGATCCATGACACGAAGATCGCCTTCCTCAGCAAGAGCAAAGCAGCGCTCACCGCCTCTGCGGTCCTCATCATTGGCGGGGTCTTGCTCTTCTCCTCACTCCCGACGAATAAGAAGCTCTCCATCGACTTCCTCGGCGGCTTCACTGTCACAGCGCGCACAGAGGCGCCTCAGTCTACAGAGACTATCCGGGGGCTCATCGGCGGCATCGCTGGAGTGATCGGCGACTCTGCTGAGGTCAAGCCGATCCTAGCGAGCGGTGACAGCAGCACGGGCTTTGATAAGTTCCGTATCACCTTCAAAGGTGAAGGTGAGAAGGACGCTAACCTCGGCTCCGGAGACGCAGGCGAAGCCCAGATCAAAGAGGCGCTCGCCAGCGTGCTCTTGAAAGCCCCAGTGGTAGCCACCATCAGCGAGGGCGCCGTCGCAGGCACCCTCCGGCTCGAAGCAGGGCACAGCGCTGCTGACATCGAAGCGACCCTCGCAGAGGGGAGCTTCAGTGACCTCATGGTCAGCGCCAAAGAGGGCAGCGTGGGAGCCTATGCTTTCACCGCGACTGCCGGTCCGAGTGACAGCGCCGACTCCATCGTGGCGCTCATCGAAGGCCTCTTCCGAGACACCGCAGACTCTGTTGGTGAGCCGATGCGGCTCGCCATCGCGATCCCTGAGAAGTCCAGTGTGGGAGCTCAGGTTGTCGGAGAACTTCGAGACAAGGCCATCATCGCCATCATCGTCAGCCTCTTCGCCATCGTGCTCTACATCCGAGCGCGCTTCGCTGAGTACAGCTATGGCTTCGCCGCTGTCGCTGCCCTTGTGCACGACGTCTTAATCACTCTCGGCGTCCTCGCTGTCTGCATCAAGTTAGACATCCTCGGAACAGAGATCAGCCTACCGATGATCGCTGCATTCTTGACGATCATCGGTTACTCACTGAACGATACGATCGTGCTCTTTGACCGCATCCGTGAGAACCGTCCACGTTTGAAAGGCAGCCTGACGGAGGTCCTCAACATCTCCATCAACCAGACCCTCTCAAGGACAGTCCTCACCTCGGCCACTACGCTGTTGACCGTCACGCTGCTCTTCGTGTTTAACCTCGGCAGCGGCAGCGTGCTAGAGAGCTTTGCCTTCGCGCTCATCATCGGCGTCTTGGTCGGCACCTACTCTTCGATCTTCGTCGCTAGCCCGGTCTTCCTCTTCCTTGAGGAGAGGGCTGCCGCGCGAAACGCAGTCGCAGAGGTAAAGGCCTGAGCTAGTGCGGGTCCTCGTCGGCTGGCTCCTGCTCTTCGGTCTCGTGGCCGCCATGGCTTGGATAACAGCCGAGAAGAGGATGAG
>JAPKBY010000114.1 GCA_028823185.1 Planctomycetota bacterium | reverse complement strand
GCGGACGGGGTGAACAATGGCGGCAAAGGGGACGATGTCCCTAGCAGCTAGAGCGCTTTAAGGTGGGCGTACTTCGAAAAGGGCGTAAGCACTTCGCGCGCGCACTCGGGCGAGGAACGATCGGCTGGTTAGGTCGGGCGATGCTCGCGGTTCTGGCGAAGACGTGGCGGATTGAGCATGTAGGTCGAGAGAGCTTTGTGTCGGCCAAGGAGGAAGGTCCCGGCTGCTTCTTTTCTTTGTGGCACGGGAGGATGATCGTCGCGCTCCCGATGTTTGCCCACAAGGGTTGGCACGTCCTCGTGTCCGCCTCCGGTGATGGCGACATCTCTGAGAAGCTCTTGGAGGCAAACGGCTACTCCGTGATCCGAGGGTCTTCGAGCCGAGGTGGCGCTCGCGCGCTCAGGCAGATGCTCAAGGTCCTTGACCAGGGAGCGGTGCTCTTCATTACTCCTGACGGGCCTCGCGGACCCATGCACTCCATGAACCCAGGCCTCGCCTTCATGGCGAAGGCCACGGGCCGAAGTGTGGTGCCCTTAGGTTTGGCCATCAATCGAGCTTGGCACGCGAGCAGTTGGGACCACTTCACGATTCCGAAACCCTTTGCCCGAATTTGCTTCGTCTACGGCGAGGCCGTCTCGGTCGCTAGAGAGGCTAACCATGAGGAGCAAGGCGCAGCGACCGAGCTTGTGCGTGAGAGGACGCTTCAAGCCGAACGCGAAGGCTTCGCTCGCTTGGGCTGTGACCCAGACTGGCTGGAGAGTCCTACCAAGGAGCAAGGGGAGTCAGCGTAGATGGCTTTCGCAAAGCACTCATCCAGTCCTTTCACCCTCGAGGACCCTCGAGATCCAAGCCGCGTTATTCGCGGGCGCGTGGACGCGCCGGCAGATGCGAGTGATGAGAAGCGTTACCCCTTCGTCCTCCTCATCCATGGATTTAAGGGCTTCATGGACTGGGGTTTCTTTCCTGAGCTCGGCGCTCGCTTAGCAGATGCAGGCTATGCGGCAGTGTTCTTTAACACTTCATCGAGCGGCGTAGGGGCAGACCTCCAGAGCTTCACAGAGATAGAGGCTTTCGAGCGCTGCACATATACGAAGGACCTAGAAGACATCGAGCGTGTACGGGCGGAGATCAAGGCGGGCTGCTTTGTGGGGATTGACCCGAGCGCTGGAGGAGTCCTTGGTCACTCAAAAGGAGGCGGCGAGGCGCTCTTGCATGCCGCGGAGGCAGGAGACTATTCCTGCGTCATCACTTGGGCTGCGATTCACACGGCTTCTCGTTTTGACGAAGAGACGATCGCGAGGTGGCGCCGAGAGGGGCACCTTGAGATCGCTAACGCCAGAACAGGCCAGGTCTTTAAGGTTCGACTCGACGGACTAGAGGACTATGAGGCCAACAAGGAGCGCTTTGACATTCAGGCCGCGGCAGCAAGGATCACGGCTCCGACGCTCCTTATTCACGGGACAGCAGACGAGAGCGTGGAAGTGGAAGCGCTTGAGGCTTTGCTGGCTGCGCGTGGCGAAGGGGCGACCTCTTTGAGGCTAGAAGGCGCTGGGCACACCTTTGGCATCAGACACCCGATGACAGCGACGGCACCGGACTTCGAGGCCGTGTGGGCAGGCACGAAGTCCTTCTTGGCGGAGCACTTAGGGACAAGCGTTTGAGCCCAGACGAGGGCTTCGTAGGCTTGAGCGCGATGGAAGATTCAGCAATGGACAAGAACTCGTCGGCATCACCTCGGAGAGCATTTCTAACGGGAGCGATCTCCGGCGCAGCCGCAGGCTTGGTGGGGGCCGCTTCGGTGACTTCTCGGCAAGGAAAAGAGAGCGCTGGTCCAGCGGTTCACACAAGAGAGCGAGTGGAGTGGCGCCTCGCCTCTAGCTTTCCGAGCTCTCTAGATACGATCTATGGAGCGGGCGTGGTCTTGAGCGAGCGGGTCTCAGCGATGAGCGACGGCGCTTTCAATATCAGAGTTCACCAAGCCGGAGAGCTCGTGCCCGGCTTGCAGGTGATGGACGCCGTTCAAGAAGGGGCGGCAGAGATAGGTCAAACCGCGAGCTATTACTACATAGGCAAGAACCCCGCCTTGGCCTTCGACACATGTGTGCCCTTCGGTTTCACGCCGCGCCAACAAAACGCTTGGCTCCACGAAGGCGGCGGCCTCGAGTTTGTTCAAGAGCTCTACTCAGACTTCGGGCTTATCTCTTTTCCTGCAGGAAACACAGGCGTGCAAATGGGGGGCTGGTTCAGAGAGCCGATCTCTACAACGGAAGACCTGAAGGGCCTGAAGATGCGCATTCCAGGGCTCGGTGGAAAAGTGATGGACCGGCTCGGCGTCTCCGTTCAAGTTCTCGCTGGTGGCGACATCTATCCCGCGCTTGAGCGCGGTGCGATTGACGCGACGGAGTGGGTGGGCCCATACGACGACAAAAAGCTCGGCTTTCATGAGGTCGCGAAGAACTATTACTACCCAGGCTGGTGGGAGCCCGGACCCTCTCTGTCTTTTTTGGTGAACCAGACCGCTTGGTCAAAACTGCCGGCCACCTATCGAGAGATCTTGCGTGCTGCTGGTCGCGAGGCGGCGTCAACAATGCAAGAGCGCTACGACGCCAAGAACCCCATTGCTCTGCGTGAGTTGATCGCAGAAGGCGTGAAGCTTCGGCCCTTCTCAGACGAGATCCTTCAAGCCTCTCGCTCCGCTTCGGAAGAGTTGATCGAGGAAGAGGCCGCAGCCGACGCCACCTATGCGCGCATCTATGAGGGCTGGAAGCGTTATCGCTCGAGCTCCTTTGATTGGTTCGCGACCGGAGAGCTGGCCTACGCCCGCTTCGCCTGGTCTTAATCCTTGGCGTTCGCTTCAGCCCTTCGTCGCTCTCGCTCTTGCTTCATGGCCTGCTGCTTTTCTTCAAGAGACATCTCCTCTGATAGATCTTCAGCGAGCCCTGCGTAACCCATCTGCAACAAGAGCTGCCGCTGCTCCTCGAGGGAACGCGATCTGATGTCGCGCCTGTGCCGCACCTCCCAAGCTTCAAGTTTCTGTACGAGGCGCGCTCTTATTGCAGCGTCTTTGATGGGGTGCTGTTCTAGAGGATCTGTCTCTAGGTCAAAGAGTTGAGTGACCGCCCCTTTGGCTAGGCTTCGGGCGTTGGGGAGGTGCAACTTCCAGCGTCCATCTTCGATGATCGAGCTTCCGCGACTGCAATCAGAGTAGACGTCTCGGTTGCCTTCTGGATCAAAGAGCGGCTTGCCGTGAAGGCCTTCGGTTGGCGAGAGGTCTAAGAGAGACAGCAGGGTGGGGACGACGTCGACCAAAGAGACAGGTTGTTTCATGCGCAACCCCTCAGGAACTCCAGGTCCAGAGAGCGCGAGCGGGACGTGGATGAGCTCGTTAAAGAGGTGCTCACCATGTCCTCGGTATAGCTTCGAGGCGAGCTGACCTTCAAGGAGACCCTGGTTGATCCAGCCATCCCCGCTTGGTCTCTGCCAGAGGCCTTCCCCGTGGTCAGCGGTTAGCAGAACGATTGAGTTTTGAGCGAGACCGCTCGCCTCGAGATAGCGAAAGAGCTCTCCGAGGCCCGCGTCAACCTGAAGAATCTCGGCGTCATATGCCGCCTGCTGTCGCTCTAGATTGGTGTACTCGTCTTCGCTTAGGTGGGCGTCGTTCGTTAGGTCGAGGGCATCGTCATAAGCCTTGCGCCTTTCCTTTGAACGAGAAGACTGCCCGTCGAAGGCGTCTAAGCGATCAGGTTCATAAGGATAGTGCGGGTCCATGAGATGTAGATAGAGCATGAAGGGGCGCTCGTCGCGTTCGCTACGCAGCCAAGTGAGGGCCTTCTCAATGACAAAGGGCGCCGTCCAGGATCCCGGATGAAGGGGGTCGCTCATGTCTTGTCGCCCATCAATCAGGTCATAACTTTCATAGCCGCTGACGAAGCCCTGTAGCTCATTGAGGACAGGGTTCGCCACGATGGCGACTGTTCGGTAGCCCTCGGCGCTCAGCGTTGAACTGAGCAGCTCGCTCGTGTCGTCTACGCCGATTCCACCTCCGACTCTGTAGCGGCCAGTTAAGAGCATCGCCATCGAGGGGACCGTCCAAGAGGACGCGGCGAACGCGCGCTCAAAGACGGCGCCGCCTTTGGCCCATTTTGACACTTCAGGCGTCGTCTCTCTGTCATACCCATAGAGAGAAGCTCGGTCAGCTCTCATTGTGTCAACGACAACTAAGATCACATTTTTCTTTTCTTCGCCTTTACCGGCGCAGGCCCCAAAAAAGACAACGACGACGAGAGAGAGGAGGGTGAAGGTGAGCCCTCTCAATCCTCTCCCCTCACTCGCTTTTCTTCTTCAATGAGGCGGGTTCCAGGCTGTTTTTTTTGTTTTTTCTCGCGATCGATCTTCAAGAGCTCTTGTTTGCGCTCATCTGTTGTCTCTTCATTCAGCTCGTTAGCGAGGCCGACATATCCCATTTGAATGAGGAGGGCGCGTTGCTCGTCAATTGAGACGTCAGCTCCTCGCTCTCTGTTCTGTTCTCGCCACGCGAAGATCTTCTCGCTCAGCTCTCTAGTTAGAGCCCGGTCATCTATCGGACGGTCTTCGCCTGGGTCGGCGCTGAGGTCATAGAGCGCAGTCAACCCGCCTCTAGTTGCGACTTGATCGCTTGGAAGGTGGAGCTTCCATCTGCTGTCGACGGTGACGCTGGTACCCCGCGCACAATTGGAATAGACCTCGTCCTCATACTCAGGGATGGCGAGGCCAAAAAAGGGCGCGCCATGAAGCTCTGTGGGCGATGCGATGTCCAAGAGCGAGAGGATCGTTGGAACGACGTTGATGAGGCTGACAGATCTACCCTCTCTGATGCCCGCTGGCACACCAGGTCCCACAAAGCAGAGGGGGACCCGCACGAGCTCTCCATAGAGTTGTTCACCGTGCCCACGGTAGAGCTCGGGAACCACGCTCTGTGCGAAGCTCTTCTCGTTGACCCAAGCATCCGCAGACGAGTGCTCCCACAACCCTTCGCCGTGGTCACTCGTGAGGACAACGAGCGTGTCTTCGCTGAGCCCGCTCTCATCGAGGTAGTCGAAGAGGCGTCCAAGCTCCTTGTCTGTTTGAAGTATCTCGGCGTCATACGCAGCGAGGAGACGCTCCATCTCTCTGTGTTGCCGATCGCTGATCGCGCCAGCGTGGTGCGGGGCGAGAGCAGCTTCATAGCCCGCCCTGCGCTCTGGTGATCCGCCAACGTCCCAGTCTTCAGGCACGCCGTCGATGGGTTGATAGGGAAAGTGTGGGTCCATGAGATGCAGGTACAGCATGAACGGGCTGTCGTCCTCACGTGACCGCATCCAGTGAATCCCCTTGTCAACGACGACGCTTCCCTGCCATCCCCATCGCTTCTTCCCGGCCGCCGTCGTGTAGCTACCCTCGGTGAGTTGATAGCTCTCGTAGCCCACGTCAAAACCTTGCAGGCTGTTCAGCACGGGGTTAGCGACAATCCCGATCGTGTGATAGCCGACCGCCTGCAAGACCTGACTCAGCAGTCGTTGGTTCTCCGTGAAGGTCTTGCCGGATCCAAAGCGGTAGCGACCGGTGAGGAGCATGCCCATAGAGGGGACCGTCCAAGAAGAGGCGGCGTTGGCATTGACAAAGGTCGCGCCTCGCTTCGACCAGGCGTCAATCTCTGGCGTTGTCTCTCTCTCCGCTCCATAAAGAGACGCGCGATCGGCACGCATGGTGTCGATGACGATCAAGACGACGTTCTTCTTTGGCACATCCCGGCCGCCACAGCCCGCGAAGAGCGAGAGGCTGAACAGGCTGACGATGAGAGCGCGCGTCACTGATCGGGCAGTCACGTCCCTTCAGGTCCAATGGACCCGGCCCCGCGGTCTTTAGAGGTGAGCTTCTCAGGGAGACCTCGATAGCGGATGTTGCTCGCGCCAGAGGCATGTGCCTGAAGCCTCTTTGCGTTCACCGCGACGTTGGAAGCGCCAGAGGTGTTGATCTCAGCCTCAGCCGCGAAGAGCTCGAAGGCGGCGACAGTTGACGCTCCATTCGTCTGAACGTTCAGAAGATCTACCTCTCCAGAGAGGCGGATGTCAGAGGCGCCACTTGCGATCACGGTCAAGCTCCCGGCTTTCAT
>JAPKBY010000113.1 GCA_028823185.1 Planctomycetota bacterium | reverse complement strand
TCGCGCCCGCCCCCACAGAGTTTGGCGCTGCGAGGCAGTAGCTCTCTGTGACACACCCGGCAGGCACGCCATCAGCGATCACATCCACATCCACATCTAAGATGAGGTCAAGCCCAGCGATCGTCCCGGTGAAGAGCAGCGAAGCTGTATTTCCGAGGGGCAAGATCGTCGGCAGAAGAAGCGGCAAAGGTCCGAAGGAGCCTGGCGCCGGGTTAGGGATGTTTTGATTGATGCTCTGGTCTGCGCTCACGACCGCTATCACAGAGGTCGGGGTGACATCGAGAGTGCCTGCGAGAACATAGGCGAAGGGCACCGGCCCGACTGGAAAGATGTTGCCGAGGAGGTCGACGTTCGCGCTCAACTCAGCAGGCACTGTCACGGCAAAGGCGTAACGATCTGCGATGGTCGCATCAGGCACGAGGACACCCAAGGTGCTGGGCCCGGACTGCGTGAAGATTGCGTCGTTCAGCGCTGCGCTGCCCAAGGGGATCGGCAGCGGGATGCCTCCTATATAGAGGGAGTCCGGCGCGAAGGTCCTGAAGGTCTCAAAGCTAAAGACCATCGAGAGATCGACAGTCGTCCCGCTGGCACCGAAAGGCTCTAGCTGAAGGTCCGTGACGTCGAGGCTTAAGCCAGCAAGGTCGAGCTCTAAGTGAAAAGATCCCTCCGGAACTCCACCGGTAGCGATCCCTACCTGCACATCGATATCACAAGCAGCGGGCAGGTTCCCCGATCCGCCAAACAGCCCGGGGCGAGTCTGAGTCCCACCAGGGTTCGACGCAGCGTCCCAATCGCCGATCAGCTCACCAGCGATACCAGTGGTCACTGACCCAGCTAAATCAACGCTGCTAGCGCTGGATTGAATCGTGAAGTCAAACCCCTGAGGTGAGGCGAGGATAGTGGACAAGAGCAAGCTGTAGATCATGTGTATGAAGAGTGCCGGGGCCGCTGCGACTGAGTGTGGGGGGCAGGTCATCCCTGCCGGTATCTCAACGATATCCGACACCTCTCTGCGCGGTAAGGGGAACAGCCTTTTTCACACAAAGAGGAGGCTCACACGAGTGGGCAGCCTGCAGATCAACTCTGAGACCACAGCCCCTTGAGCCCTCTACAGGGATCTCTAGCCTTCAGCGCCTCGAAGTTCGGTGAACGCTCCGACGGCGGAGCCGTGTTCACCGATCATTTCAGGCTCGCGCTGCCCTGAGTTGACTACTCCTCTGTGACCGTGAGCGTGAGTTCAAACTCACCCTCTGTCTCAGAGTACATTTCGATTGAGCTCTCGCCCCACTCTCGCACCGACTCGTTGATGACGCTGACCTCTCCTTCGATCTCCATCTGAAGGGGGCGATTCTCTTCGAGTGAGAACCAGAGCTTGCCCTCAAGCTCAGCCTCATAAGCGACGCTCACGAGCGAGGTGCTTGTCTCTAGGTTTAGGTCGAGCGAGCGACCACCGCGGCCGCGGCCACCAAAGCCACCTTCGCGTTCCGGGGGCTCATACTCGCCAGATGCCTCAAAGCTGAGTGCGATCACACAACACTTGACGCCGTCAAGGTCTTCCTCAGCGCTCTCGAGGGTCGCCTCTCCTTCCCACTCCGCAAGAGCGAGAGTGCTGAACCCGCCAGAGCTCCTTCCGCGACCGCCACGGCGACCGCCACGGCCTCCACGGCCGCCCTCTTCTCCTTCAGAGCTTGCAGGTCGTCCACCGAAGAGAGCGCCTTCTATATCGAGTCCAAGGATCTCTCTGACAGCTTCATTCTCGAGCTCCCAGCTCTCGCCCTCTTCGACCTCGTCTTCAGGGAGAGCCGCGTCAATCCCGAGGCCGAGCGTGTGCCCTTCCAAGGCCTCTTCCTCCTCAGGCTCGATTCCATCTTCGACCTCACAAGTGATCTCGTCATCTTCAACGCTCAACGCGAGAGTCACATCATGTAGACGTCCCTCTCGCTCGCTCTCCATCTCTTCACCGCCCATTGACATGAGAGATGAGACCTCAACAGATTCGAAGGCGCGCAGCTGAGATGTCGGCACCCCATCCTTGTCGACGGATTGAATGGTGTCGCGCATGACGACAGTCCGTGTCTCGCTAGAGCCACTACCGCCACGATCGGGCATGTCCATCGGCTCGCCATCACGGACGATCTCGAACGCGACCTGAGTCATCTCAAGCGTGCATTCACTCTCAATGACGAGCTCGCGCTCCTCTACATAAGCAGTCTTCGGTTGAACGCCATCCAAGAAGGTGGCGGTCAGGGCTGAGATCAAAAGGAGGCTTCGCATGTTTCTTATTCCTGTTAACTAAAGACCGACAAAGGGGCTAGGGAACTGCCTAGGACCTCATTCAACAACTTCGAGCCTCTTGGTCTCGCATTAATCTCTGAATTCGCCCCTCACGGACTCTAGGGCGACAGTCGTCTACTTTTCGGCCGCAGAGAGCTCGGTCAGAGTCCGAGAGATTCGAAACAGCTCTCCCCCCTCGTGATCTAGAAACCTAGCGACCCAAGCAGCCGGACTCGTGGTGCTATCAGCCTCAAAACTCATAAAGGTTTGAGAGTTCCCTACGTCATAGAGGAGCCCAGGATGAGGTTGATTCGCCGAAGCGATAACGGAGTTCGCCATGGGAGAGGTGATCAACTCAATGAGCGGATACCCGGTCCACTCTTCCACATCAT
Source organism: Planctomycetota bacterium (assembly GCA_028823185.1). Taxonomy (GTDB): domain Bacteria; phylum Planctomycetota; class UBA1135; order UBA1135; genus JAKVCE01. The sequence goes on along the minus strand of JAPKBY010000113.1, from coordinate 3,581 downwards.
GTCGAACCACCCTCGTCCGGTGAATGTCACCGCCGATCAAAGTCACTCCGCTGATCTTCTCTTCGCCGATGAAGCGGAAGAGCATCTCCCGCTCGTGGGGATAATTGCCCCAATGATCTGGCTTCAGTGGGCGAACAGATTCATTCCAAATCATCCCTGTCGTCAAGAGCTTGAAGGGAGCGGTGGAGCTCTTCAGCCCTTCTCTGAGCCATTTCCATTGTGCTGCACCCAAGAGTGTGAATTTCTCGGGGTTTGACTCAGCAGGCTCGGTCGCAGCAAACCACCGCGCGTCGATGAGGAAGACCTCAACGGGGCCGCGACGAAAGCTCCTATAGATCCCACTAGTTCCATCTCCCGCAGGAGGTCCAGCGTGATACTCGAGGTGCGCTCGCCTCGAGTTCTCTTTGCCTTTCACTCTTCCGTCGGTGTCGTTCTTCCCAAAGTCGTGATCATCCCATGTAGACCACGCCGGGACCTTTGAGATCACCGCGCTGACTGATGGGTGCCCAAGGAACTCCCTGTAACGCCTGCGCTGAACCTCAAGATCTGTCGTATCGATATAAGGGGTGTCTCCCAAAAAGACCATCGAGTCACAGTTCGTCTTCAACACCTGTGAAAAGGTCGCGAGCTCTGGGAACTTACTTTCGCTCGCACAGGATCCGAAGGCGATTCGAACCTTCGAAGGGGTCTCAGGCGCAGGCGCAGAGCGGAAGCTCCCAGCTCCAAGCTCCTCTTCCCCCTTCATGATTCGATAGACCCAGTCAGTGTTAGCTGCGAGACCCTTTAGCTCGAATGACGCGGTCAGGTCTCGCTCAAGCTCAGCCGAAGCGCTCGCGCGTAAGCTCAGCTCTTCTCCTTTGACTCCAGCCTGAAGGACGAGAGCGCCTGGTGAAGCTGCCCGGACCCACACATATGCGGTCTCATGATCGACATGTCCCAAGAAGGGACCGTGAGTCAGGCCTTCAGCCTGCGTAAAGACTGAGAGGAGCAATGCCATGAAGTTCATGCATGGATAAATACTCAATCAGGCGGCCTCTAGGTCCAAAAAATTGGCCTCTGCTTCGAGATCCTCCTCTTTAGAAGACCGTCCATGCCAAGAGCTGCGCGATCACGGGCGCTCGCCAATGAGGAGGAGAGGTCTGAGGAGTGCTCACGCCGAGAGGCCAGAGTCCACGGGCCGGCTATCAGCGGCCCCCTCTCCTCGCCGCTAGCTGCCGCGAATCTTGGAGGCCTAGCCTGCCTGCTAGTGGCTCAGGCGTCTCAGCAGCTCAGGCGTCGTCTTCAGCTTTGAGGAAGTAGTCGAAGTTCTCTTCAAGAAAGGCCTTCGACTCAGGGCTCTTGAATTCAAAGGTCGAGACGAAGAAGCTTCGCACCGACTCTCCCATCATCTGCGACCTCTGTATGGCGAGATCCTGAGGCTGCATCTTCGAGACAGCCGCCGGCCGAGTAGGACCAACGAGGACGAGGAAGACGCTCTCCTTGTCACGGGCAGGTTTAGCCTCCATCACGCGTCCTTCCTCTAGCTCAAAGAGCTGAGGGTTGAAGCGTAGAAACTCATCGATCGCGGCAAGCTCTGCGCCGGGCTTCGGCTGAACAAAGCGCTCCTCGTAATCACGAAACTTAACGCTGAAGTCCTTCTGAGCATGGTCACCAGCGTTGCTTGCGGCCGCTGCGAACTGCTCAGGTGTTGTCATAGGCTCGAAGGGTTCCCCTGCCTGGCGTTGACCGATGCGGTCACGAACTCCTTCCAGAGTGAACTTCGCGCGCGTTGCCGCAGCGTCGTTCACCCAAGAGGCGGCGACGTCTGACTCTATCTCGACAAAGGGAGGCAAGGCAGGCGCGAACTTCTCAGAAACTCGGGCGACTGTGATGCCTGCGGGCTGGACACGAAGGCTCGCTCCAAAGCGTCCCGCTGATGTGAAGCGGAGAGCGTTCCCCGTGTTTCCATCAGCCCAGTCAGCCTCGAGGGCGTTCCAATCCTCAAGATTACGGGCGGTTCCGTCTGAGACGAGCGTGAAGCCGAGCCTCTCACACTCCGCCGCAAGATCGACCTCTGTAGCAGCTGCGACTTGTTGCTGTATGTCGAGGTGCCAGTCAGCGAATGAGTTGTAGAGCGGCGACTCAGCTAAGCAGGCGGCCTCGACCTCTTCATAGGAGAAGAACTCTGATAGATCGGCCTCTTCAGATTCAGCATCTTCAGATTCAGTCTCCACCGGACGAACAAATCGAGATCCGATGAAGGCGTTGTAGTAATCGAGCCCTTTTTGGGCGGCGTCCTCTTCGGCGGGGCGAGGATATGCGGCGAGCAAGAGCGCCCCAGCTCCTTCAGCGACGGGGAACGAGAGCAAGGCGAAGTCTGCGCTCCAAGTCTCAGGAGTGTTGAACTGGCTCTGTTCTAGAGCAGGTAGAGCCTTCAACCATGCCTCAAGCTCAGCAGAGTCAGGCAAACCTGCCTCGACCTCCACCTTGAACTCAGCGGTGAGAGCTTCGATGTACTCAAATGAGTATTCGGTGCGGTTCGCCTGCCAGCGCGTCACTAGCTCGTCATGATCGATTGATCCTGCGCCGAGAGAGAGCAGCCGCATAAAGCGTTGAACGAGGAGGACATCACGCATCGTGGTCTCGAAGCCCTTAGTGCTGAGACCACGCTGGCTTGTAACCCACCCGCTGTATTGCTCCCCGGTTTGAAAGATCCCCAGGATGGTGTCGGCCAAGTCCGCATCAGTGACCCTCACTCCAGCAGAACGAGCGAGATCTCCCGTCACGATCATGCGCGCCACGTCGGCGTCGTCGTTAGCGTTCATCTCCTGCATCCCTAAGATCGGATAGATCGGTCCGAGTCGACTGTACTCACGCTTCTTGGTGTAGAAGGTGGCGCGATCAAGGGCATGAGCCTCTCCATCAAGGCTAGTCCATGAGAGATGCGCCTCAGTTGAGTCTCCGTTGGAGGTCAGGCTGTCTTGGAAGGCTCCACCGACGGAGAAGATGAAGAGAACGAATATCATCAGCCCCCAGATCAAGAACGTCTTCGCCTTGCTCTGTCCCTTGGGCACAACGATTGTGTCCTCTTCTCTCTGGCGCGAGAGTTCCTCGGGGCTGGGGATTTGTGAGTCGTCGTCTTGATGCTTCTTAGACATGGTTATTCAGGGGTTCCGGGGAAGTACCCGGGGGTAACTGGTGTGCTAGAGAGTGTGCGGACAGGGCTCTTAGCCGTCAATCTCGTGCGAGCTCATCGTCTCTAGGCAAATCTTTGATGCTCCCTAGACCAAAGCGGTCAAGGAAGTCTGTGGTCGATCCATACTGCAGGGGGCTTCCGGGCTGCTTTGCACGCCCCACCACCTTCACGAGACCCCGATCAACGAGGCTCCTGATCATCGGGCCAGCATTGACACCTCGAATCGCCTCAACCTCTGCCTTCGTTACAGGCTGGCGATAAGCGACTACGGCGAGGGTCTCGAGGCTAGCTGGGCTCATCCGCTCGGTCCGCCTTGAGGCGACGAGCTCACCTACGACGTCGTCGAGGTCCTCTGCTGTGAGAATCCTCCAACCTCCGGCGATCTTCTTGAGCTCTAAGGGCAAAT
>JAPKBY010000112.1 GCA_028823185.1 Planctomycetota bacterium | reverse complement strand
GTCGTCGTCATCGGGAGGAACGAAGGCGAGCGGCTGCGACGTAGCCTCATCTCTGCTGGACGCAGCGAGCATCCCGTCATCTACGTCGACTCTGATTCCTCGGACTCCAGCTGCAGCCTCGCGCGTGAACTCGGTGTTCATGTCGTCGAACTAGACCCCGCGCAGCCCCTCTCTGCAGCCCGAGCTAGAAATGCTGGAGCTGCGGCGCTCATTGAGTTAGCCCAGAAGTGTGAATTCATCTGCTTCATTGACGGAGATTGCGAGCTCTCTAGTGAATGGATAGAAGTAGCAGCGCAGCACCTCAGCACTCATAAAGAGATCGCAGCGGTCGCTGGTCGCCGTCGTGAGCGCTCACCGCAGGACAGCATCTGGAATCGAATCTGCGACATAGAATGGAACACCTCTGTCGGCCTGATCGATGCGACGGGCGGTGACTTCGTCATCAGAACAGCAGCTTTTAATGCGGTCGGTGGCTTTAACGAAACCTTCGTAGCTGGTGAAGAGCCAGAGCTCGGGCTGCGACTTCATCGAGAGGGCTGGAAGATAGAACGTCTCGATGCCGAGATGACAATCCATGATGCTGAGATCACTCGCTTCTCACAGTGGTGGCAGCGTTGTCGACGCGCTGGTCAGGCCTTCCTACAGGGACACCTCGTTCACGCCAGTGGACCTGAACACTTTTGGCGGCGCGAGGCGCTGCGCCCGCTCATCTGGGCTGTCCTGCTACCTGCGCTTGTTCTCACAGCGAGCATCTTCAGCAGTGATTTGAGCCTGGCCATAGCAGCGCTCTTCCCCCTGCAGTTCGCGCGTATCGCCTTGAGAGAGCTGCGCAAGGGGCGCTCTCTCTTCGACGCGGTCATTTACTCCCTAGCCTGCCTAGTCGGCCATTTTGCAGAGCTAAGCGGACAAGCGAGCTATCTGCTTCGTCGTCTAAATGGACACAGCCCGAGCCTGGTTGAGTACAAGGAAGTGCCCTAGCTCGATTGATGCAGAGCTAGCGACGCCGCATGCGCAGAGCCCTGGATCGCGCGCTCCACCTCTGCTCGATTCTCTACAGCTTCAATCGCCTTCCCTGAGACTGCAGACCTGTGCCCGGTCTCAGGTAAACCCACCGATTTGACGCCGAGGAATTCACACGTCCTCTCTAGCGTCGAGGACATCGCCTCATCACTCGCGAGGTCACGCTCGTAGATCAAAGAGAGCCTCCTGTGATGAGAGAGGCGCTGAAGGATCTCCTCTTCCTCACGAGCCTCAACTTCGAGATCATCTAGGAGGCTTAAGAGCTGAATCGGGTCCACGTGCAGGGCGCGGCCTTGACCTTCACCGACCCTCGTCACGGCTCTTCCACTCTCCTTCAACCTGAGCACAGAGAGAGCTCTACCGAGCAAGTCCTCTCTACAGAGATGAACGATGGACAACTCCTCACATGAGACGAACCAGGACAAGACATCCTCGTCGCGCAAGTGAATGAAAAACTCCTTCACGCCCAAGCTCTTCAGGGCACCTCTCTGTCGAAAATGAGTCACCTCCTTGCGAGCCTTTCTCCGCACATAGGAGAGAGATTGAGCTGCGTAATAGACAGCGCTTGATGAATAGATGACGTCCAAGAGAGAGGAGTTCGACGCTCCTAAACGAGTCATTGGCGACCACAACTTCGCTGGCAAGGTCCACGACCCAAGGACCTCTCCATAGTTACAGAGCTCTCTTTGGTGGTTGAGCGCTGCGACCAGATGGTTCGAACCGCTTCGTCCAGAGGTCAGTACGAGGTGTCTCTTCATGTTCAAAGTCTAGAGCCCCTCAATCTTTAATCGAGCGGTCATGAGCTTCAACCGCGCCGTCACGAGGAGTCCTGCGCCACTCGCTGCCAGAGAGAACTGTTGCTGGGAAACGACAGATGCGAGCGAGCCCGTGCGCTAGTAAGCCGACGAGCTCATGTGGCGCGATCAAATCACGACCTACACGAAGCCAAGAGATGAGCACCCCGGACGCGAGGATGGAGATCGGCGCCACGGCTTGAGCGAATGAGATCCCTGTTTGCACTCCAACGAGAGCCCACACTGAGCAAGCAAAGGCCAAGAGCGAGAGCGGCGGCACCAGGCCATCCAACGCAAGGACCGAGACCGCGAGTCGTCCCCTCATCAGAGAGCGCACGAGGACGCCGGGTAGAACGCGCCAAGCGCCGAGCAGGGTCCCGCGCTCCCAGCGTGCCCGCTGGATCTGATTCGCCTCTCTACCGCTCGCGAGTTGCCCCGAACAAGCTGTCTGGGTCGAGAAGAGCGGAGGCCACCCCTTATCTGCAAGGCGCCATCCCCAGACGGCGTCCTCTGCGAGCTCGTCTACCGGAGGAGAGACTGCTGAGCAGGCATCCCAAGAGAGAGCAAAGCTTGAGCCCTGAAGAGAGACCGCTCCGCCTAATTGAGAGAGACCGCGAGCGCGCAGGTCATTCTTCACCCTGACTGCGAAGGCAGCGGCGCGGGCTCCCAGAGAGCTCTCTGAGGGAGGGTCCATCAAGAACAAGCCTTGCGCTGGTCTGCCACTCGCCACAGCTAGGGCTGCTAGGTCACTGGGCCCGCCACGCAAATAGGAGCAGTCTGCATCTAGGAAGACGACGCAATCTGGTGGAGCCTGCGAGAGATGATCGAGGCCATGTTTAAGGGCATAACCTTTGCCTCGAAGCTCTGAGTCTTCTCTGACCAAAACCTCAACGCCGAACGCTGTCGCGATCGAGGCTGTCTCATCCGAACAGTTATCAGCGACGACAAGAGCTGTTGACGGCGAAGGCAAGAGAGGTATCAGAGCCTCGAGACATGCGCCGATGCCTGCCGCCTCATCATGCGCAGGAATGAGCACGCGATAGATCGGACGCACCAGCGCTTCATCACTTGAGCTCTCTCCCGTCCGCCTCCTCGCCAAACAGACCTCTAAGAGCAAGAGCGCCCCTGGAGCTCCGCAGACTGCGGTGATGAAAGCCCCTGCGTGCCAAGTCGAAAGATCCATGATTCAGCTCACTGCGTAAGCCCCTAAGAGGCCTCCACTTTGAAGCTCTCCCTAAGCCATTGTGTGCATAGAGCTCCGCTGCTCTTCACGAGCGCAAAGCGCCCCAGCGAGACATGAGCGCAAACCTTGTCAGAAGATCTGCTCCATGCAGCGTGGGTCGCTGAGCGCCCCTCTGAAGACCGGGTCTCCTCCTCCGGCTGTCTGGAGTGGCTTAAAGGGGGCATGGGATACATCCAACGCTACCACGAAAACCACCCCCAAGCGGTCTCAGCCGCCGTCTATAAACCTCTGAGGCTCAAGAAGTTGCGAAGAGAGCACATTGAGGCGATGCTCAATGAGTGGAAGCCTCAAAATCACCTCACATCGAAGACCCTGCAAAGAGACCCGAGGTCGCCTTCATCCTCGGAATGGGTCGCTCTGGGACAAACTTCCTCCTCGACCTCCTCGATCTGAGTGAGCGCACGCATTGCCGCAATGAACCCGACGAGCTCCCTGGAGGCTCCCTAGCGCCTTGGAGCCAGTGGAAGATCCACTCCAGCCGACGAGAGGGATTGAGCCACTGGGAGGATCTCAGCCGCGCTGTAAGCTGCGGTGGAGACCGGGACAGACCCACTCCTCCATGGAAGAGTTGGCTGCGCCAGTACTCCTCTGTGCCAGCTCAGGCTCTCTCAAAGAGCGCTCTACGAAAGCTCCTCCCAGGTCTAGGGAGCGCGGAATTCAGATGGCCCCATTCTTTGGTTCGCCAAGAAGCGCTCGCCTCATCTCTGCACATCTTCAAAATCAACGCTGCGCCCTCAGTAGCAGAGCTCTTCCTTCAAGAGAGCGCGCCCTCTCATGACCGAAGCCCGCGGATCATCCACATCGTTCGCAACCCAGCTGGCTTCCTTCGCTCTTGGCGGCGACGCTGGCTCGCCAAGCATGATGACGCTGAAGTGCTCCAGTCGAATCGCGCTCGCATTCAAGAGGTCCTCGCGAATGACCCGGACGGTGGAGCCTTCATGGCTGCCATTGATGAACCTGACGTCTTTGAATCAGAGCTCCTCTTCTGGCGCTACTGCACGCAGCGAATCAGAGCAGCTGGCCGCGATAACGAGAGGTACATTGAGGTCTCATATGACGAGCTAGCGAGCTCGCCCATCGATTCACTGCAGGGCATCTTCAAAGGGCTAAACCTGCCATGGACTCAAGAGGTCAATGAGCGAGTCGTGCAGATGACAGCCAGCTCGGTCGCCATCGCGAGCGCTTTTCAGGCAGAGCTCGACGAAGAGAGCCGCGCCATGCTAGAGCGGACCTTAGGTGAAGCGCTCTTCGCTGAATTCGAACTCACTGCCCGCTAAAAACAGATCACCAAGCGCCGCGCATTGAGAGCACGGCTGGGATCGTCTTGAGCAACAGGATCAGATCTCCGCGGATCGTCCAGGTCCGGGTGTACTCGAGGTCCATCTTCACCCAAGTAGCGAAAGGAAGGTTGCTGCGACCAGAGACCTGCCAAAGGCAAGTTATCCCTGGCTTCATGGCGAGCCGGTGATGGTGCCATGACTCATAGCGCTGCACCTCTCTAGGGCGCGCCGGTCGAGGCCCTACGAGGCTCATCTCTCCGCAGAGGACGTTTATTAGCTGCGGGAGCTCATCAATGCTCGTACGCCTCATCAATCGACCAACCCAAGTGATTCGGGGGTCATTACGCACCTTAAAGACCGGGCCATCGGCTTCATTGAGGTGCTGAATTCGCCTCTGCTGCCCCTCTGCATCACGTCTCATCGTGCGCAGCTTTAACAGAGTGAACTCCCGACCTCTGAGACCAATCCGAGTCTGCTTATAGAGCGCAGGACCTGGAGAGCTGAGCTTCACGAGAGCCATGGCGACGAGGATCAACGGAGAGAGCAAGACAAGCGCGAAGAGTGACCCAATGAGGTCTATCGCCCGCTTCGTAAATAAACGCCTCAGCTCTCTAGGAACCGTCGTTTGATAGACAGCGCCCATCGGCCTCCCACGCTCGTCGTGTGAGAGCCCCTCACCTCCCTGAAAGGGCAAGGTTTCAAATCGTGCTGGCACCCCGAAGGTCCTGCAAGTCTTCACCGCTCTCTCGACAGTTTGATACTGCGAGCGCATCGGGAGATGAATCCAAACTTCATCAATGACTTGTTCTCTCAAGATCCGATCAAGATCGGAGACAGGGCCGAGGTGTCTCCAAGTCCCCCTGACGCGCTCCTTGTCATCCTCTAGACACCCTACGATGAATGGACTCGCCACCCCCGCGATCTCGGAACGCTCGAAGACCTGGTCCGTGCGCTTGTTTGCGCCCACGAGAAGAATTCTAGGTTGATCATCACCGGGCAAGATCCGGCGAAAGCCCGCACTAGAAGAGAGCCGCTGGCAACCCAAGGAAGAGATCAGGCCAAGGAGGACACACACAGGCAGAGAGACGGTGTCGTCAACTGACTCCAGATGAGGATAGATCAGCCGCGCAACGAAGATCGACAACAAGAGCGGAGCGACAAGCAGCCGCCCTCCCGCGATGAGGTTCGCACCTCGCAAGGCCGCCGGCTTCAGAAGGAGGGCGATCGAAACGGAATAGCAAGTTCCCAGAATGAGCGGAAAACGCTGATCTATGGAATCGAGGTCAAAAAACCACTGCCCACTCCACGCAAAAAAGGACAGGCCTAAGCCATGCAGGAGAAGGGTTCCGAGGAACCAGATCTGATTTTGGAGGAGGACGGACACGGAAATGAAGATCTGTAGATAGAAATGGGCCAGGTCCGCACTCAAAACTGAGCGCGGCAAACACCTTGACCAATAAGGTAATCCTAATTTATGCCATAAATACTGGGGATCTTTGTATCTAAAAATACCCTCTTAGCCTTGAATGGGATTTAAGTCCGGCTGAAAAGGAGCCCCAGAGCCAACCCTCTTTGGGCCTCCGTCCCCATTCGAAGCCCCCTTATGAACACACTCCTCCTCATGCTCTCCCTGGCTATTGCTGGAGATCCCTGCGCACAGCAAGGTGATCCAGCGCTGCCCATTGACCTGGATTTGTCCTTCGATGAGGTTGAGATCGACTTCAAAGGTGCTGTCCTAGTTGAGACAGGATTTCCTTTTCGCTTTTTCGGACAGGACTACAACAACATTTGGATCAACGGCAACGGGACGCTCTCGCTCTGCCAACCAGTCACCTCCAAGACTGGAGCTCTGATGCCATCGCTCGGCCGCCCGCTCCTCGCACCCTTCTGGGCTGCAGCAGATCCACAGAACTGCGAATTTATGCCTGGAGCAGGGAAGGTGTGGGTCCGACACGAACCGAACAGGCTCGTTGT
>JAPKBY010000111.1 GCA_028823185.1 Planctomycetota bacterium | reverse complement strand
CCTAAGACGAATTGCGCGCCCTTGCGGCCTTTGCCGGGGACGAAGAGTCCGAACTCGAGCCAACGCTCCGTGTATTCGACCACTTCTTCCTCTTCATTGATCATCGTGAAGACTCGGTCAACAGGTGCGACGGTGGGCTTCTTGGGGTTTCCCCAAGTGAGTCGGTCGGCTGCGATCGCGGCGACGGGCTTTCCCTGTGTGTCGAAGAAGATGAGCGTGTCTACCGAGGTGTCAAACTCGAGGGCGAGCTCGGCCCGCTCTCGTTGTGTGGAAGGGGCCTCGTCCGTCTCTCCCTCTTCATCACTCTTCTTCTCAGAGGCAGCCTTCGGGGGCAGGCCTGCGCCGCGGAATGCGACCATCCAGGTTCCGGCGCCGATCGGTGGGTCGATGATCTCTTGGTCCGTGGAGAGCACACCTAAGTGAAGGATGTCGCTCTCAAGACTGGTCTTGCGTAGATCTGAGAGCGTCGATGTCGGCAGTCCAGCTACGGGGATGAAGCCGATGAGAGAGTAGCCAGAGATGATGGCGTACTGGGGAGGGAGCTCAGGAGAGAGGTTGCCTGAGTTTGGAAGGGCGATGCCTTCGCGCTGACTCTCATGTTCCGTGATTGCCCAGCGGTCCATCGCTACTACGAGCTCGGGCGCGTACTCGACAGGCCCAGCTTCGGTGCTCGGGCGGTGCTCATTGGGGATGTCATTGAGGATGACGATCGATCGGTCGAGGCCAGCAGAAGGGGAGGAGGCGCATCGGAACCCCATCGCGCTGGTCTTCTCAAAGCGCTCGGTGCCACGGCGCGTCGTCACGCGGCAGATCTGACGAGTGGTCAGGATGCTGCCACCGACTGCTACGCGCTTGTTTGAGTCCCACTTGGCCATCGCTGCGACCTCAACGCTGCTGCGACCGCGCCCAAACTTGAAGGTAGTTCTCTTGTAGCCGTCGTAGGGAGAGAAGCGCGAAGTCGTCCATTCCCATACGTTTCCAGAGAGATCGAAGATCCCGTCTTCGGTCGCGCCATCGGGGTAGCTCGCGACCTTCATCACCTCTGCTCGGTTGATCTCCATGGAAGCGCAGCGTCCATTCTCCCACTCTTCACCCCAAGGGTATGAGCGCTCGGTGCCCTTGCGTGCGGCGTACTGATACTCCTCTTCTGACATCAGGCGTAGCCCAGCCCAGCGGGCGTAAGCGCGAGCGTCTTGATAGCTGACGAAGGTGACCGGCATCTGAGCGATCTTCGAAGGAAGCTCCCACTCACTCTCTAGCCAATTTTCTTTCCACCAATCTTCGTCATCGAAGGGGGTCATCGGAGCAGGCTTCTCTCCTCTGTCTTTGGCCTCCTTACGAAGGAGCCCTTGTTCTTGCAGGTAAGTGCTCCGCGCAACAGTGATGGCCTCTTCTCCCCAGATGTGAGGAGGTTGATAGCTCAAGGCGTCTACGAATGAAGCGTACTGCTCATTCGTGACTTCGTTGACCATGAGGAAGTAGGGGGCGACGTCCTTCTTCACGAGAGGAGTCTCAGAGATGAAGCCGCTCGCGAACTTTTGCATCGTGGGTTCGGTCTCGAGCAAGGTCTCAATCGTTTTGACCTTGTTGCCAATCTGGGTCTTGCCGCCCTTTAGATAGACCGTTCCAGGAGGAGCTTCGAGGGTAGTCTTCTGGGCTGCGGGTGCTGAGGCAGCGAGCAGGAGAAGAGGTAGGACTATCTGGACCAAGGTGAGGTACCTGTGCTTGGACATTGAATGCGATTGAGTTCTGGCGAGTGAGGGGGGTCGCGAGACATCGTCTCCTATCCCATTAGCCCCGAAAGGTTACATACCCTTACGGATGTGGCAAGTCAGCAAGGGGCAGGCTTTGAGACACGACTTGAGGGGGTCAGCCTTGACGCCCACATCCTTGAGTGCTTCAGGTGACTATTTGCCGTCTTCCGGCCGTATCACGCCCGCTGCCAAGAGATCTTCCTGGGGGGCTGTCATCCACTCTTCTCCGTTGACCTTTAAGAGATCTACGAAGGAATCGAGCACTTCGGGGTCGAAGGCGCGACCTCTTTGGGCTTGGAAGAAGTCGAGGGTCTTCTCGAGCGGCCAGATATCTTTGTAGGAGCGCTTGGTTGAGAGGCTGTCGAAGACCTCGACGACGCCTAGGATTCTCCCGGGGAGGGAGATCTCCTCACCCTTGAGTCGATGGGGGTATCCGGTGCCGTCAAACTTCTCGTGGTGCTCAGCGACGAAGCGGCAGACCTCTTCGAGGTGCGGGTGGTTGCCGAGCTTTGAGGCGCCTAGAGCCGGGTGCTTTTGCACCTCTCGGTATTCGTCGGGAGTGAGCGGTCCAGCCTTCGTGAGGAAGCCGAGGTCCTCTAGATAGATCTTCCCGTAATCGTGCGCGATCGCAGCGAGCTCAAGTCGTTCAAGTGTCTGTGGATCCATGCCGAAGCCCTCCGCGAGGATCCGGCAGTATTTGCGTGTGCGCTCACCGTGCCCAGCGGTGTACGGATCTACTCGTTCGATGGTGTTTGCGACCATCTCCGAGAGGATGTCAACGAGCTCTGTGAACTCGAGTTGACCTTCTTCTCGACCTAGCTTTCGCTCACGTAAGGCGCGATGAACCATCGCGCCCAAGACGACGGGATCTACAGGCTTGATGAGGTAGTCGAGGGCGCCTCCCTTGATCGCGGAGACCGCGCCTTCGACGGCGGGATAGCCCGTCATGAGGATGACGACTACGTCAGGTTGGAGCTCTCTGCATGCGCCGAGGACGCGCTCACCTCCCTCGAATCCATCGAAGTGAACGTCAGTCACGACGGCATCGACCTGAATCGTTTGGAGCAGGTGGATGGCCTCCTCGGGGGTGATCGCGAGGCTGACATCGAAGCCTTGGAGGCCTAGGACATGGCCGAGGAGCTCTAAGGTCGAGCGGTCGTCGTCGACGAGGAGCACCGAGGCAGGCGCTGAAGTAGTCAGATCTATTGAGGTCATGATGTGGCCGGCGCCCTCTTGAGGGGTTAAGCGTACTCATTTTGTACCAAAGCTAGGTGCGCGCTTGAATAGGTATCAAATTGAGCTCTCAGGCTCTCGGGGCTGTATCGTGTTCGCTTCATGGAAACCGAACAAAGATTCTCTATCCCCAAGAGCGCTGCTGGAGAGCGCTTAGACCTCGCCTTCTTGAGCTCGATGGCGGAGATTTCGCGCTCACGTGCACAGGCTTGGATTCGTGCGGGGCGCGTTGAGGTGGACTCTGTAGTGGTGAAGAGGCCTGGTTTTAGGGTCGAGGAAGGGCAAGAGGTGCTCCTCCGCGCGGAAGAGCGCATAGCGAAGGGTAGAGAGGGGGCAGGGCCTGCGCTGGAGCTCCTCTACGAAGACGAGGCGGTCGTCGTGGTCTTCAAACCCCCGGGCCTCTTGACCCACGGGAATCGTCCAGGAGATCGCTCGGTCTCTGGCATGCTCGAAGAGAGCTATGGAGAGCTCCCGGAAGGAAGCGAAGAGGGACGCGCAGGGATCGTCCATCGCTTAGATCGGGACACCAGCGGAGCGCTCGTCGTCGCCAGAACTTCGAGCGCGCTGACGGCTTTACAGGCAGCGTTCAAAGAGCGACGGGTTCAGAAGACATATGAGGCGGTCGTGTTTGGCGAACCACGCTTCGACTCTGATTGGATCGAAGCTCCTCTTGGTAGACACCCCAAATTCCCGGATCGGCAGAGCGTCTTGTCGGAAGGAGAGGGGCGAGAGGCGTTGACCTATTGGGAGGTGATGGAGCGCTTTGATGGGCTCGCGCACCTCAGTCTGAGCCCTAAGACGGGTCGAACTCACCAACTGCGCGCTCACCTCGCTTCTATAGAGCTCCCCATTCTCAGAGACTCTGTTTATCGCGGGCGAGGAGGGCACACCTTGCGTTTGCCTGAAGAGGCGCCCGAGATACATCGTCATGCGCTCCATGCCTCTGTGCTGTGCTTTCCACACCCGACGACTGGTGAGGAAGTGAGCGTCAAGGCTCCGCTCCCGGAAGACATGGGTAGAGTCTTGGAGTGGCTGCGCAGCGAGCGCTCACACTCTTAGCGGCGCTTGATGAAGTCCGGATCGAGGGACTTCTGACCGAGCAGCGCGGCGCTCTCACGTTCGCTCGGGCTCGGGACGCCAGCTGTGAGTTGGATCTTCGCGCTCTCACGGAAGACCTCAGCGATCACCCTCGCTAGCTCTGCAGGGTCTGTTGATCCCTCAAGTTCAGCGACGCCGGTGTCATATTGCGAGGGGCCGAGCTTGATGGAGCCGTGGTGTAGGACTCTCTCTTTGCGACGGCGCTGTGCAGATCCAACGCCCTTGCGACCGCCCCAGGCGAGATCAAGGGAGGTTGAGTGATGAAAGCACATCCCTGTATCTGAGATGTCTGAAGAGAGCTCGGAGTCTCCTCTCATCGCTGGATCGCAGCCAAATCGAGAGAGCGCCTGCGCGATCAGCTCATGGATGCGCTCATAAGAGCGGGGGATCGGGCCTTGGAAGAGTGAGTGCTTCGCGCTCGCGGTGATCGAGAAGGTCAGCTCGTTCGCGTGGTGTATCGCGCCTCCACCTGTGACTCTACGGACGACGACGAATGCGTCGGAAGCCGCAGGGACGTCATCAAAGCGTTGGAAGTAGCCCAGGCTGAGCGCAGCCGGAGTCCAAGTGTAGAAGCGCAGAGTCGGTGGAGCATCGACGTCCTCTAAGAGGGCGCCGTCGAGGCCCATGTTGAACTCTGGGGGCGCGCCCCAGGTCGTTATTTGGCGCCAAGTCTCCATGACTCGCACGCGCCGAAAGGCGCGACTACTCCTTCTCTGCGACGAGTTCTTCGTACGCTGCGAGGTCAACCAGCGAAGTGGATGACTCGCCGCTGACCTTGATCTTGATCAACCAGCCACGATTCCAGGGATCGTCAGAGAGGATCTCGAGGTGGTCCTCGATCTCAGGGTTGACCTCGATGATCTCACCTGCGACGGGAGAGTTGAGGTCGCTGACGGCTTTCACTGATTCGATCTCGCCGAAGGTCTCGCCTGCGCCGACGAGGCGGCCGAGCTCGGGGAGGTCGCAGTAGACGAGGTCACCCTCGTTACCGCTGCAGAGCTCGTTGACTGCGAAGTCGGTGATTCCGATTGTGGCGATTTGAGCGTCTATCTTGACCCACTCGTGAGAGGGGAGGTATTGCCGATCGTCGGGTCGCATGTTTCAGGTTCCTTGGGGTCTGGGAGATCTAATGTGAAGGGAGTGAGGACAGCGTCAGCTCTTCTTGGCTTTCCGCTTCCTCGAATAAAAGGGGAGGGGATGGACTTGGATAGGCGTGGCCTTTCCGCGGATCTCCATCTCCAATTGTGTGCCGGGCGCTGCGTGGCTCTTCTCGATATACGCAGCTCCGATGTTTGTATTTAGGGTGGGTGAGACCGCTCCAGAGCGGATCTCTCCGACTTGAACACCGTCAGCTAGGACAGGGTAGCCCATGCGAGGAGCGCGCTTGCCAGCAGCTGTGACGCCCACCAGCGTGCGGGTCGATGCCTCGCCGAGCGATTTGAGCGCGTCGCGCCCGATCCAGTCGCCCTTCTCTTCAGCGAAAGAGACTGCGAAGTCGAGGCCTGCTTCGAGGGCGTGATGCTCAGGGCTCAGCTCGTGTCCATAGAGAGGCATGCCAGCTTCGAGGCGGAGGGTGTCTCTAGCTCCCAGCCCGATGGGCGCGAGGCCGCGGGTTGAGCCCAGCTCTAGGAGTGCGTTCCAGACGCCCTCGCAGTCGTCATTGCGGAGATAGATCTCGAAGCCGTCTTCGCCTGTGTAGCCTGTTCGCGAGAGCAGCGTGTTGGGGATCGAGCAGACAGTCGAGCGCCCGAAGCGGTAGTAGCCGATCTCGGAGAGATCGCTCTCGCAGACATCTTGGAGGATGGAGGTCGCCTCTGGCCCTTGCACGGCGATCATCGTGGTCTCGGTTGTGCGATCTTCGATGGTGACGTCGAAGCCTTCTGCGTGCTCACGGAGAAAGGCGAGGTCGACCTCAGCGTTCGCTGCGTTGATGACGAGGCGCAGACAATCGGAACCTGCATAGATGAGCAGGTCGTCTATGGGGTGTCCGTCCGGAGAGCAGAAGAGCGAGTAGCGGATGGCGCCTTCAGGAATTCGCGCGACGAAGTTCGTCGTGATCGAGTCGAGGAAGCGGACGCGCTCAGGACCGTTGATGCGCACTCTTCCCATGTGGCCGAGGTCGAAGAGCCCCGCGTGCTCTCGCACGCGCTTGATCTCTTCAAGGATCGGGCCGTACTGCACAGGCATATGCCAACCACCAAACTCGACGAGGCGTGCGCCGAGTCGCTCATGAGTGCTGTGGAGAGGTGTTTGTCGCATCGG
>JAPKBY010000110.1 GCA_028823185.1 Planctomycetota bacterium | reverse complement strand
GCTCTGGAGCTAGGGACAGAAGGTGATGCTGAGCGCGTCCGTGAGGTTCCAACCGTCCGGGCCACCCGGCGTGTCACGGAAGCAGAGTTGGAAGTGTCAGGCGGAGCGGGGTTATAGGTTCTTGAAGCGGGGGTGTGCGCGGCTTCTTAGGGACAGAAAGTCGCAGTCAGGCCGTCGGAGAGGTTGGAGCCCGTGCCGCCGGGGCCGTTTGGGTCGCGGAACCAGAGCTGGAAGTGCCAGGTGGTGCCGGGGAGCAGCGCGCCTGGGCCGGACTGGTTTTGCAGGTCGATCGGGTGGAGGATCCGGCCGTTAGCGTTCGTCTGCGCTGCAGGATTGAGGCGCCAGGTGCCGCCGCCCACGCAGCGCTTGCCGTCGGCGAAGGGGACCTCGATCGGGTTTGGACCGTAGTAGAAGAGGCCGAACTGGTGGGAGGGAGCCTGCGTCCCCTCGAGGGTGAAGTCGTTGTTTGTGACGCTCGCAGAGCCGAGGTGGGAGATGAGCGCTCCTGGACCCGCAGAGTTTGGAGAGGTCATGCAGTAGGTCTCAGCGCCGCAATCCTCCTGGCGGATGATCTTGAAGACCTCGGACTGCGTCATGTCGAGGATGTAGAGCTCTCCCTCTGCGTCGACACCGTAGGAGGTGATGAGCGAGATGACGTGACCATTAGCGTTCTCGAGGTCCTGGGTCCGATCCTGAAAGTCTGAGACCTGTGAGCCGTCATAGCGCAAGGTCCAGATCTTGCTCGAGCAGTAGTCAGAGAAGAAATAGCACCCTTGCAGCTCAGGGAGCGCCGCGCCGCGGTAGACGTAACCGCCGATGACGCAGCAGTTCCCCTCGACGTGACCGTAGTCATAGATGGGATCGATGGCGGTGGGGTCGTTACAGCCGCAGCCGGGTATCGAGGTGCAGTGCGTGCCCTGCTTGCAATGCCAGCCGTAGTTCTCGCCGCCGGTGCTCGAGGCAGGCTGGAAGTCGATCTCCTCCCACAAACCCTGACCGACGTCGCCGATCCAGAGATCGCCTGAGAGGGGATCGAAGGAGATGCGCCAGGGCTCACGCAGGCCATAGGCCCAGATCTCTTCGCGGTGGTTAGGGAGACCGACGAAGGGGTTGTCGGAGGGGATATAAGGAGCCGGAGCGTCGATGTCGATGCGCAGGATCTTGCCCAGGAGTGAGTTCAGGTTCTGGGCCTCGTTGTTGGGGTCGTTGGCGGGACCTCCGTCACCGAAGCCGGCGTAGAGCATCCCGTCCGGGCCGAAGGCGACACAGTTCCAGTTGTGGACGGGGCTAGGCTGGAGATGCGGTGTTAACAGATCGATCCCGGAGTTGGGGTCTGCGAGGTCCGGGTCGGAAGAGACCTCGTACTGCATCAGGTGAGAGAAGCCGTTCACGTCCAGGAAGGTGATGTAGAACTTTCCGTTCGAGGCATAGTTCGGGTGAAAGGCGAGGCTCGAGAGCCCCTCATTGTTCGTGGTCAGGATCGAGCTCAGGTTGAGGAACGGAGTCTGCAAGAGCGCGCCGTCTTTGATGATGCGTACGCCGGTCCCTTTGCTCGTCACGAAGAGCCGCTGGGTGTCACCCGGCGGAGAGCAGAGGGAGGTGGGCTGCAAGATGCCCGAGGCGATGCGGACCGTCGTGATGCCGCCGCCTTGGGCTGAGGCGGGCGAGACAAGCGAGGCGCATAGGAGGATGGCTAGAGGTCGAATCATGGCTAGAGCTTAGGTGTAACTAAATTCTATATCAGATTTCAGTTCGTGCTGAGGTCATCGCCTCGAGCCCTATATAGACACTCTTAATGGAATCCCCCTCTAGCTCTGAGGCGATCCATGTCGCCCTTTTGGAGCTCTACTTGCCGCGACCGCCGCCGCGCCAACGGCTGACCATCTCTGTGTATTGATCGTATTGATCAGTCGAGAGGAAGCCTTGGAGGTTGGCTTGATGCCGCTCGTCGTTCGCTTCCTTGAGCGCCCCGATGTTCGCCCTGTCAGCTTCGTTGCCGGACTCCCAGATGCGGCCGAGCTCTGCGTCGGCCTCAGCCTTCGCGATCCAAGTGCGATTCATCTCGTCGGTCTGGAATTGTGTGAGCCCTAGCTCCGGAGCGGCGTTCTCGATCGTGCTAGAGATCCACCTGTCACGTTTCTGGCGTGCGATCTCTGCCTTCTCGATATCTTCCTGCTCACGGATCGCCGTGAGGGCGCTCTCCACTTTGGACTGAAGCGCGACCGGCGTCGCTCCACCCTTCACCTCGTTCTTTGCCATGAAGGCGCGGACCTCTTCTTCGAAGTCGGAGTTGTCCACGGCGGCGACGCGTTCGGTGAGTACAGGTCGCAGCTCCAAGGTCGAGACCCGCTCATTGAGGAGGGTGTTCTCCTCTCGGAGCGCTTGAATCTGTGCGACGAGCTTTGCGTCAGGGATAGCTTCGCTGACGAGCGCAGGCGCGTTCGTCGTGTTGAGGAGCGAGCTTGTTACAGCGGCGCTGGCGGCGCCGAGCACGAGTACGAGAACTAAGTGGCCGATTGAGAGCTGATTCATGAATAGAAAATACACGAAGGCCTTTATTCATTAAGCCTGCTTTTGATGAATTTAGTGGCCTCATTCGCAACGCTTCGTTTGAGGCTCTCTGGAGAGGGCTGAGGCATTCGTTAAGGTCTCTGCTCTCTCCTCCCTCGAAACCGGAAAGGAATCGGACACATGCGCTTCAAGCTCTTCGCCCTAGCATTCACTCTCACGGCCCTCTCTTCGGACCCGGTCCTCTCGCAGGAATCTTCTGGCAAGGAGGTTGAGGGAATTCAGCACTCCTTCTTCGTCGCAGGCCCGAGCTTCACTGGCATCATTGATGAGGAGGGCAAAGAGACTTGGAACTCGGGCGCTGCTGGAGCTCGAGACGGCTTCGTCTTAGAGAACGGCAACGTGCTGATCACGTGGGGTGCTGAGGTCAAAGAGCTGACGCGCGAGCATGAGCTCGTCTTCCACTACAAGAAGTCAGCAGAGAATGCAGAGCTCGGAACCTGTTCACGACTCGCGAACGGCAACACTTTGATCTCCGAGCTCGGTGTTAAGCCGAGGCTGCTTGAGGTGAATCCAAAGGGGGAGGTCGTCGTGGAGGTTCCGCTCCAACCAGAGACGGACAACGCTCACATGCAGACCCGCATGGCGCGCAAGCTCGCGAATGGAAACTACCTCGTGCCGCACCTTCTCGCCTTCAAGGTGAAGGAATACTCGCCGGAAGGGAAGGTCCTCACCGTCTTCAAGACCGACCTAGAAGAGCTGGGCGGAAAGGCCGCGAAGAACTGGCCCTTCACGGCGATCCGGCTCGCGAATGGAAACACGCTCGTCAATCTGACTAATGGCAATAAGACCATCGAGATGAACGCAAAGGGGGAGGTCGTTTGGAAGGTCTCCAATGCGGACTTCGAGGACGACCCCTTTGCGGACCCTTGTGGTGCTCAGCGGCTCCCCAATGGCAACACTGTGATCGCTAGCTATGCGGCTGGCGGTGGCAAGGTGAAGCTCTTTGAGGTGACTCGGGACAAGGAAATCGTCTGGCGCTATATGGGCCCGCACCGAGTTCATCATTTTCAGGTGCTGACGACGAATGGGAAGGCTCTCAAGGGACCGCTCCTGAAGTGAGCCGCTGTTAGGGAGCGCTGTAGTCAGGACTGCGCGCTCCCATATCGCCAGCTCTGGCGTAGGATGATCTCTCGCCCGGACTCAACGCTCTCCCATGACACCGCTCTTCGCTCTCCTCTTCTTCGCTGTCGGCTCTGATGAGCCGATCAAGGTCGATTTCGGTCGGGATGTTCAACCGATCCTCTCGAAGCGCTGCTTTGTCTGTCATGGTCCCGACGAGGGCACCCGCGAGGCTAAGCTGCGCCTCGACCTGTCGGAGATCGTCGGAGGGGAGCGCGGAATTCTCATCCCTGGCCAGCCCGATGAGAGCGAGCTCATCCTGCGAATCACCAGCAAGTTCGAAGACGAGGTCATGCCGCCCACGGAAGAGGGCGCGCTCAGCTCTGAAGAGATCGAGATCCTCACGCGCTGGGTAGCCGAGGGCGCTGAGTATGAGCGGCACTGGTCCTTCCAGCCGATCACTCCCAAGGACTCCACGGCCGCGGGAGAGGAGACAGGCAATGTGATCGACTCCTTTGTGCGGGCGCGCATGATGGAGGCGGGGCTTCAACCCTCACCGCAGGCTCATAGATCTACGCTCATCAGGCGACTCTCCTTTGACCTATGCGGGATGCCACCGACTCCAGTGGAGGTCGCTGAGTTCGTCGGCGACGATCGGCCCGAGGCTTATGAGGAGCTCGTCGATCGCTTGTTGGCTAGCGATTCTTATGCAGAGCGCATGACCCTCTCTTGGATGGACGCGGCTCGCTATGGCGACACCTCCGTTCACCATGCCGATGGACCTCGCGATATGTGGCCTTGGCGTGATTGGGTCATTAGTGCTTACGCGAACAACATGCCCTTCGATCAGTTCACCGTTGAGCAGCTCGCGGGAGATCTCCTGCCCGAGCCCACCAACGCTCAGCTCGTCGCCTCAGGTTTCCATCGCAACTCTCCCACCTCGGATGAGGGCGGCGCCATCGATGAAGAGCTGCGAGTCAAGTACATGGTCGACCGGGTCAAGACCACGAGCAATGTGTGGTTGGGACTCAGCATGGAGTGCGCTCAATGCCATGACCATAAATACGACCCTGTCAGCCAGAAGGACTACTACCGCTTCTTCGCTTACTTCAATCAGAGCGTGGAGAAGGGCTTCCAGACTCGCAACGGGAACGCCGCACCGCTCATCTCCGTTCCCACGGAGGAGCAGGGCGTAGAGCTCAGCGCTCTTGATGAGTCGATCCAAGCCGCGGAGGCTTTCTTTGAGACCGCTGCTCCGCCCGAGGACGCGCTCTTGGCCTGGCACGCAGATGAGCGCGATGCGCTCTTGCAGCGTGACCCTCCAGAGCTCGGCGCCTGGTATTCGGCCGGTCCCTTCCAGAAGGAGAGCAAGAAGGCGGCTTACGATACGGACCACGGCCCTGAGGCCATCGAGATTGACATCACAGCTCTGGTGGCAGGGAAGCCTTGGACTGAGCGCGCTGACGTCGACGGCAAGCTCCACATCCTCGGCAGCACCGGCAACTCGGCGGTCTACCTCACTCGCCTCATCGAGTGTGAGCGCGCCCAAGCCGTCTCGATCTCGCTCGGCAGTGATGACAGCATCAAGGTCTTCCTTGACGGTGAAGAGGTCTTCGCGAAGGACGTGGGTCGCGGCGTCGCTGCGGATCAGGACCAGGCGAGCCTCAATCTCCCCGCCGGCGAGAGCCAGCTCCTCTTGAAGATCGTGAACGGCGGCGGCCCGACGGGCTACTACTTCAAGATGGTGGGAGAGGATCTGCCGGGCCCCTTGCTCGCCGCGCTCAAATCCGAATCCGACGCGCTAGATGACGCCGCTCGCGGCGTCTTGCGTGATCACTTCCTCCGCACCGGATGGGACGAAGGGGTCGCTCAGGCTTCTGCTAAGGAGGCTGCTCTCACGCGCAAGGGCGAGATCACGGGGATGATCTCGACCGTGATGGTCATGAAGGACGTCCCCAAGACGCGCATGACTTATGTCCTCGATCGCGGCCAGTACGACGCGCCGCGCAAAGATGAGCCCGTAGAACCTGGCGTCCTCGAGGACATCTTGCCGCTCCCGGACGGCGCGCCCACCAATCGCCTCGGCCTCGCGCAGTGGCTCGTTCATCCAGAGCACCCGATGACGGCGCGCGTCGCCATGAACCGCTACTGGTCCATGCTCTTCGGTCGCGGCCTCGTGCGCTCGGTGATGGACTTTGGCTCTCAAGGTGAACGACCCAGTCACCCGGCGCTCCTCGACTGGCTCGCCCGAGACTTCATCGAGAGCGGCTGGGATGTGAAGCGCGCTCTCAAGCAGCTCGTCATGAGCGCGAGCTATCGCCAAGACTCAGGCGCCGACGCTGAGCTCGTGGAGACGGACCCGGAGAACGAGCTCCTCGCGCGCGCGTCACGCTTTCGTCTGCACGGTGAGTTCTTGCGCGATCAGGCGCTCGCCGTGAGCGGGACGCTCGTGGATGAAGTCGGGGGACCAGGCGTGAAGGTCTACCAGCCGGAAGGTCTCTGGAACGAGGTCTCGCTCAATCGGAACCTGCGCTTCGCACAGGACCACGGTGAGAAGCTCTACCGCAAGTCCATGTACATCTACTGGAAGCGATCAGCTCCACAGCCTGCGATGTCTACCTTTGATACGCCGATCCGGGACACATGCGTCGTGGAGCGTCAGCGAACGAACACTCCGATGCAGGCTCTCGTCACATTGAATGACGTCCAGTTCGTCGA
>JAPKBY010000109.1 GCA_028823185.1 Planctomycetota bacterium | reverse complement strand
GCGTCGACCGGGCACTCGGGCACGCAGGCTCCACAGTCGATGCACTCATCGGGGTCGATGTAGAGCATCGTCGCTTTCTCAAACTCCTCCTCATCTTTGAGGGGGTGAATGCAGTCGACGGGGCAGACTTCGGCACAGGCCGTGTCTTTAGTGTTGATACAGGGTTCAGCGATGACGTAGGTCATGGTTCAGATAGCTCCAAATTGATGAAGGACGTGGCGGCTCCACAAAGGACTTCGGAAGGACTCGGCCGCGCTCTGACAGGATTCTACCAAAAGAAACGCAAAGAGAGCCTCTATCAAGTGATCAGGTCTTACAAAGCCAGATGTGACGCCCGCTCGTGACGGACGCGGTCCACCCCGGGGGAAGTAGCGTTGTCCCAGAGTACTCCTCAATGATGGCCGGACCGCGGAAACGGACCCCCTCAGCGAGGGCTTCACGATCGATCAGGCGCGCGCTGCAGACCCCTCCGAAGCTCGCCTTTTGAGTCCCCAGGATGGCGCTCTGGGGGAGGCGCTTCGTGGGCACTTGTCGAAAAGAAGGCCTTGGGCGCTGGCAGAGGGCGCGCGCTCGCAAGTGGACGAGCTCGATCTCCGTGTCATCGAGGGACCAGCCATAGCGGGTCTGGTGGAGTGAGTGGAAGCTCTGGGCGGCGTCATCATGGGTGCTCTCGCTGAGCGCTAACTCATAGGACTGACCCTTGTAGCGTAAATCGAGGCGGTGTTCGATCTGGATCGCTCGCTTGGGGTGCCCGGCGCTGAGCAGCGTGGCCCTAGCTTCTTCGGCTAGCTCTTTGAGGACCTCTCTCCGGCGTTTGCGCGGCCAGTCTGAGAGCTCGCCGAGGACAGTGCACGAGCGGTCTTGAACGGCGTCGGCGTGCGCCATTCCCCAGGCGCTGAGCGCTCCGGGGTGCCTCGGGATCAGGGCGCCCGGTTGGTCGAGGCTCTCAGCGAGAGCGGCCGCGTGGAGGCCTCCAGCACCGCCGAAGGCGACAAGGGGTAGGCGACGTTGATCGCGCCCTCTCTGCATCGTCATCACTCCAACAGCACGGCGCATCGCTGCGCGGGCGACAGCGAGGACACCCTCCGCCGCGACACGTTGCGAGACACCGAGCTGTGTCGCGAGCTCTTTAAAGCCCTTCTTCACTGCGTTCATGTCCAGAGGCAGCGCTCCAGAGAGGAAGGCGCCCGGTCGCAGATGTCCCAACATGACGTGGGCATCAGTGACGGTCAGCGCGCTCCCGTTTCCATAACAGACCGGGCCAGGACTGGCGCCTGCGCTCTCAGGACCGACCCGTAAGACGCCGCCGGCGTCTACTTTGACGATGGAGCCGCCGCCGCAGCCGATCGTGTGTAGATCGAGCGCTGGTGTCCCGATCGGATGACCGGCGACCCGGGTGTCGTTTACGACCTCTTCTAGCCCGGCAGTGCTTGAGTGAAAGGCGACATCTGTGCTCGTGCCGCCCATGTCTAGGGTGACGACCTCATCGTGACCAGCCTCGGCCGCTGCTCGAGCTGCGCCAACCACACCGCCAGCCGGGCCGCTAAAGAGGACGCGTACAGGCTCCTTCGCAGCTTGAGAGGCAGGGAAGGCGCCACCATTGGACTGCATGATGGAGAGCGGATGATCTCCGATTCGGTCAGATAAGCGTTCGAGATAAGCGCTCACGATGGGGACGAGGCTCGCGTTGGCGGTCGCGGTAGAGAAGCGCTCGAACTCCCGATGTTCTTTGAGGAGCTGCGCTGAGCAGGTGACTGGGAATCCAGCTGCCCTGAAGGGGCGCGCGACCTCTTCCTCCATCTCCGGGTCTGCATAGGAGTGAAGCAGGCAGATCGCGACGGACTTAGCTCCAGAGCGGCGGACGCGCTCGACGAGCTCTTTGAGTTCGCGCTTCGATGGGCGCGCAGTGATCTCGAGCTGGCCCTCTGCGACAGGGAAGGCGCGCTGCTTCACTTCAAAGCGGCGCTTCCTCTCGATGAGAGGCGCTGGCTTATTCGGATGGAGTGCGTAGAGCTCAGGCCTGTCTTGGCGCCCGATCTCAATGAGATCTCGAAAGCCCTCATTGGTCACGAGGGCAGTGGGTGAGACGTTCCCTGTCAGCATCGCGTTCAAGCCCACCGTTGAGCCGTGAACGAGCTCGATGCCGAGCGGGCTATCGAGGGCGGCGAGCCCGTCTCGGACTGCCAGAGAGGGATCAGCAGGCGTTGAGTGCACTTTCATAGCCCGGACCTCATCTCCTCGAACGAGGATGAGGTCCGTGAAGGTCCCGCCAGTGTCTGCGCCGATCATTTCCATAGTGAGGGAACTACTCCAAAGGAGAGCCCCAGAGGCCTTCGGAGGATACCCTGAGAGCCGCGATGATGAACCTCTTCGATCTGGCCTGGGTCTTTTGTGCGTACCTCATAGGGTCAATCCCCTTCGGAATCCTCCTCGCCAAGCTCCGAGGTGTGGACCTTCGAGCTGTCGGTAGCGGGAACATCGGCGCTACGAATGCGATGAGGGCGCTTGGCAAGCCGCTGGGCTTCTTGGCCTTCACGCTCGACTTTGGAAAGGGCTTTTTGGTGCCTTGGTGCTTGATGAGGTTCAGCCTCGACAACGGCCAGAGCTTGGGTGACGGCAGCTCATTGATGGTCGCCTCTGCTGCTGGAGTGGCAGCAGCAGCAGGACATGTCTGGCCCATCTGGATCGGATTTCGTGGCGGAAAGGCCGTCGCGACCGCTCTGGGTGCGCTCTGCGCGATCGATCCCAGCGTCGCGCTTTGGGGCGGACCGGTGTGGCTGCTTGCGGTCTTCTGCTCGAGTCATGTGAGCGTGGGATCGCTGGCGATGTCGGCCTCCTTCCCTGTCACAGCCTGGCTGCGTTGGAGACACACCGAGGATAGCGGCGCCTTTACGGTAGCCGCAGGGCTTCTCTGTTTGTTGATTTGGGTCCGACACCGACCGAACATCGAGCGCTTGTTGCAGGGGACAGAGGCAAGGACGAGACTGGGGCTACGCGGAGCGAAGAGCGACCGTGATGTAGAAGGAAAAACATGAGTCAAACAGCAGCCTCAAAGGTCGTAGTTCTGGGAGATGGGAGTTGGGGTACCACCCTCGCGCTCGTGCTCGCGAAGAATGGCGTGGAGGTCTGCTTGTGGAGCGCGTTCCCTGAGCAATCTGTGGAGCTGCGTGAGAACCGTGAGAACAAGCGCTTCCTGCCAGGCGTCAAGCTCCCTGAGAACATGAGCTTTAGCGCTGACCCAACGACAGCAGCTGAGGGCGCAGAGCTCGCTGTCAGCGTCGTCCCCACTCAATTCCTGAGGTCGGTAGCTGAGCGCTTTGAGGACGCACTGCCTGGGACCATGCCCGTCGTCACAGCGACGAAGGGGATCGAGATCGAGACCTTCCAGCACCCACTGAAGATCCTTCAAGAGGTCTTAGGTGAGCGTGATTACTGCGTCTTGACCGGACCCAGCCATGCGGAAGAGGTCGCGCGAGGGCTCCCTGCCTCCGTCGTCTCCGCCAGCAAAAATCCAGAGCTCGCAGCCAAGGTGCAGGCGACCTTTAATTGTGACACCTTGCGCGTCTACGTCTCGGATGATCCAGAAGGGGCAGAGCTCGCTGGCGCCTTGAAGAACGTGATCGCCCTCGCCGCAGGGATCTGTGACGGGCTCGAGCTCGGCGACAATGCGAAGGCTGCGCTCATCAGTCGCGGGATGGTGGAGATCGCCCGCTTCGGTCGATCAAGAGGCGGGAAGGCGGAGACCTTCTTCGGTCTAGCTGGCCTCGGCGATCTCGTGACCACCTGCTGCTCTAAGCACTCAAGGAATCGCTCTGTCGGGGAGGCCATCGGACGTGGCGAGACGCTCAAGGAGATCCTCGCTCGCATGGAGATGGTGGCTGAGGGTGTATGGACGACGAAGGCGCTCTTCGGGCCAGAGTCCCTGATCAGTGATGACGAGCTGCCGATCGCAAAGCAGGTGCACGAGATCTTGTTTGAAGAGAAGGACGTTCGCCTCGCTGTTCAAGACCTCATGCGTCGAGCGCCGGCGAGTGAGATGGGCGACCTCTTTGGAGAGATGAGATGAACGCTAGCGTGGGGTTCATCTTATTCCTTGTGACCACACTCCTGTTGCTTACGGGTGCGGTCATCACGGGTAGAGCTGCGCGCCGGAAATTACACCTGCCTATCGTCTCCCTCACGATCGTCAGTCTTTGTGTGACGATCTATTACGCCGAGCAGCTTGGGAAGCTCTACGACCTGGAGTCTGCAGGTTGGATCTATCCCTTCCACCTCCTCATCGCCAAGGTGTCCGCGACATCATATTTAGTGGTGATCGGCTCGGGCTTGGCGACCCTCAGGGACACGGCGAGACGGAAGACTCACTCTACGATTGCCTACTCCGTGATCACACTCACGGTGCTCACGGCGATCACTGGGACTTGGATGATCTTGGCTGCGACTCCGCTCTGAGCTGAGCTCCGAGCGTTCCGTCCGCGTCTGGTCTCTGGCTAGGAGACTTAGGACGACCCCTTCGGAAGATTAGCGAAGAGGCCCTCCACTGCGTCCGGCATCAGCCACAAGAGGAGGATTAAAAATCCATTGGCGAAGAGCGGCACGCTGACGAAGAGCAGCCAACCTCGTTGAGCTCGTACCGTCAGGACGGCCATGAGGAATCCAGCTGTCGCGAGGGGTGTTGAGGCCCAGTAGACGAGCTGGATGGAGGCCTCTGACCCCTCTGAGAGCCTCGCGAAGACCACTGCGCCCCAGAAAACGCCCCAGGCACAGGTCGCCAGGATCATCGAACGCATCCAGGTCCGGTGTCTACGCCTCACCCGCGGACGGCTGCTTGAACCCTCTCTTCTCGGCTTGACCATGAGGTTAATTCTCCGTCCTCAGAGAGCTATGGCAAGGCCGTAGATTGACGTAGTGCTGTCTCCCGGATAAAACATCCCCCCCTCGGTCGGGGCGTGGCGCAGCATGGCTAGCGCGCTGCAATGGGGTTGCAGAGGTCGGAGGTTCGAATCCTCTCGCCCCGACCATTACCTCTCTAGGGGTAAGCAGCCTACTTTTGAGCCGTCGAGCGCCCTCTGGGGCTCCTCTCAAAAAGCTTGGCTGAGAGCTGATCTAGCCAGTCGAGTACCAGCTCACACGAGGACGGGCGAAGGCTGGAGTCCTCTTTTTCTCGATTCTATGTCCATAGATTCTCGGGAAGCGCATTTGGAATTGATGGCGGCGCTTTGGATGGCGACGTCGAACACCAATCAACTCCAGATAAGGAAACAAAATGCGACTACGCCAACTGCTCAATATTGTGGGGATCCTCCCCCTTCTCGCTGCCAGCGCTGGCGCTCAAGTGATGGTCACGACCCCTGCCGATGCGGGGCCGGGTTCATTGCGTGAAGCGATCGGGACGGCTGCGGTGGGCGACAAGATCCTCTTCGCTGCCCCGATGACGATCAACCTCACTTCGCCGATCGTGGTGGGTGTGGACAATCTCATCATCGAGGCCTGCTACCCGAGCGTCACCCTCAATGCCTCGGCCCTCTTCCCCGGCTTGGAGTTCAGCGCCGTCACCGGCTGTGAAGTTCGTGGTCTTCGGATGGAAGGTTTCAGCCCTGCGTTGGGCTTCAGAAACGGAGCGAGCGGGAACAAGGTCGGGGGGACGAGCCCTTGTCACAAGATGGAGCTGCACAACGGGGGCCTTGGGATCGCTCTCTCTGATCCTGGGACAATCCTGAACGAGTTCCTCAATGTTGAGGTTCGTCACAATCTCTACGAGGGGATCTACCTCCGGAACGGGGCGTCACAAAACCGCTTCGGAGACGGGAGCCTCTCAGGTGCGGTGTCTTCGCACGACAACGGCCTCAACGGGGTGTTGCTTGAGCACATCAGCGGAGTCGTTGGTTCTGTCGCGCAGAACGAGTTCTTGCGCTGCCTCATCGGGACGGACAGCACCGGATATGTGGGCTCAGGCAACGCGCTCTCAGGCGTGACGCTTAGTGGTGCAGGTGTGATGAATAACCTCTTCTCGGACTGCGTCCTCTCTGGGAACGTGGTGAATGGCCTCTCCATCGATGGCGGCGCCTCGCAGAACACGCTCAAGGGCTGCTACGTGGGCGTAGATGTCGATGGCTTGGTCGCTGTCCCTAACGATGTAGGCGTGGACATCCTGAACGGCTTTCAGAACTCGATCAACGTGGACAACGTGATCTCCGGCAACCTTGGGCACGGCATCCGCCTTCGCTCTAGCTCGAGCTACCAAAACAAAATCAACGAGAACAAGCTCGGCCCTGATGTGACCGGCAGCGCGCTGGGTAATGGCGAGGCGGGGATCGCCATCCTCGACGGCGCCTGGGGGAACGAGGTCTTCAAGAACCACATCTCGAGCAACGGCATGGATGGTGTCTTCTTCGAGGGGAATGACCCGCACCACAACTTGATCATTGAGAACCTCGTCGGGACTGACTCTACAGGTGGTGTTGCGATGCCCAAC
>JAPKBY010000108.1 GCA_028823185.1 Planctomycetota bacterium | reverse complement strand
AGAGCTCTAGGAGGTGCCAGCTGATCGCCTCTCCCTCGCGGTCTTCATCGGTCGCCAGATAGAGCGTGTCGCACTCAGCCAAGAGCGCTTTGAGCTTCTTAACTTGGGGCTTAGACGTGGGGGGAACCACATAGAGAGCCTCGAAGTTCTTCTCTACGTTGACTCCTAGCCGCGACCAGGCCTCCTTCTTGTACTTGGCAGGGATCTGCTCCGCCTTTGCAGGCAGATCACGGACATGCCCTACGCTTGCCTCCACGATGTAGCCGGCAGGCAGGAACTTCTTGATGGTCCGCGCCTTGGTAGGCGACTCGACGATAACCAGGGACTTACTCATTACTTATAGGGGCAGCTATGGAGGGCAGCGGTTCAGGACCCCTTCCATCGGCTGAGATAGAAGGTTCCGACCACTCTCGATGGCGGAAACATAGGCAGCCGCGCGGATTCGTCAAGTCCGACCCCACCCCATCCCCCTTGATCAGGGGGGGGTGCAAAGGGCATCTAAACCCTTAAATCACAGCGGTTTAGGGGTCGCTGAAAAAAAACCTCAGCTGGGGCCCGTTCTTAGGCCCCGATCGAGGGCAACGCGCACTCAACCCAACCTTCAGCGCTCACTCTCGACTCAAAGACCTCGACGCACTCTGGCAGGCCATCTCCGCTCTTTCCTGTCTCGAGATCGAAATGCCAACCATGAAAGGGGCAGGTCACCTCACCCCTAGAGATGACTCCATCTCCGAGCAGGGCGCCTTGGTGTGGACAGACTCCATCTAGCACTCGCACGGCACCTTCGTGGTGGAAGACAGCGAGCTGTCGTCCACCGCTCTCCATCGCTCTCCCTGTGCCATCAGTCGGCAGCTCCGCCAAGGGCATCAGCGCCACCCATGCTTGATCATCTCGCGTCTCCATGACCCTAGTCTAGTAGCACAGGGGCAGCGCGCTCCAGTTCTGAGTGCTCAGAGAACGGAGAGTCGTGGCCGCAGGCCCATAAGACGGGCACAATCGCTTCCCGCGATTCTCATCGCGACCGGGCATGGTCCAAAAAAAGACGAAGAAGAAGAGCGAAGTCGTGAAGCCCAAGCGGCGCTCTCGTGACGCCGTGGAGGAGCCCTGGCAGCACAACCCGTCTGCACCCGTCTTCGCCTCCATCTGGACGACCGGTCCCGACCCGACCTCAGATGGAGCGCTCAGATTGCACGCGCTGAGAAGGAAGCCAGACGGAACTTGGGAGCGCTTCGATCGCTTCACCGATCCCTTCCCCGACAGAGATGACTCCCTCTCCGCTGCAGGACGCCGCGCGATCCGTGAATTTGGAGTGCGCACAGAAGACCTCGAAGGTCAGCCCACCGCAGGTGAGCTTTGGAGCTCCTTCAGAGACTTCTTAGGTGAAGGGACGCTCCTCGTCCCGGACAAAGAGGAGTTCAGCGCTTGGTCCGCACACCTCTCAGGCTCTGCACAGCTAGACCTAGCAACAGTGGGCCTCAGTGAGACCGCTGCCCTGCTCTTGCCCGGCAGGCTCGCTACTCGTCGCTCTGAGCTCGCGCACGAGCTCATCTCAGTTGACGCAGCGGCCGACCGCGCCAGCCCAAGAGCCATCCTCCCCGAAGACCTGCAAGCTGCTCTCGCAGAACTCCTCCGTCGCTTTCACACACACGGAGAAGGAGTCACAGCTGTCGCCGCTCACGGATATGCGCGCGCATGGGCCGGCCTCTCCTCAATAGAGCCCGACGCAGCCGCCACCCTCTCAAGAACTTTGACGCTCATCGAGCGCCCATCTCTTTGGTGTGAGAGCGCCGCCGGTTCGCTGCCACTGGGCGGCGAGCTGACCGATGGCGTGCTCTCAAATGCCTTGGCGGAAGACGTCGAAGATGACGAGCTCACCTTCCTCCTTGAGCCCCGCTGGGCTGAAGTGGGTGATGCATGGAAGCGCCACAAGACGCTCCCTCCAAAGCCCTTAGGACCGCTGCCTTTCGCGGCTGCAGACCGAGTGCTTGTCGATGATGTCTTCGAAGTTCATCTCCCGCACGTCTTCGGCTTGAGCCCCGAAGAAGGTCACAGGCCTGCTCAACACGACGCGGCGCGCCAGGTCGCAGCCACCTTAGGTCGGGAGCGCCCAGCAGAGGATGCTCCAGCTGAGTTGCTCTTGGTCCACGCCCCAACAGGGACAGGGAAGACGCTCGCTTACTTGGTGCCGCTGCTCCTCTGGGCCTCCAAAAACGGACTACGCACCGCGGTCTCTACCTATACGCGCGCGCTGCAAGAGCAAGCTTATGACTCCGATGTCCCGCGCGCGCTCTCAGCGCTGAGGCGCGCCGGAGTCCACGATGAGCTGCGGGTGTCGATGCTCAAAGGGCGCGAAAACTACGCCTGCTGGAGATCGACCTGTCTTCAAAACCCGACCCCCGACTCGAACGGTGAGGACTGGCTCGCATGGACGCGCTTCCTCCTCTTCTGCGCGACCGACACAGAGGGTGACCTGGACCGCCTCCCTGAGACGCCTCCGGTTCCCTTCTCTGACAATTCCACGTGGCGAAGAGCTGACGGAGCGCTCCGCGGGAGGATCCGGGCGCGCTCTGGCTGTTGCCGCTTAAATGATGATCGCCGAACCTGCGCCGCGCAGGTCGCTCGCTTTAAAGCCGAGCGCAGCCACGTCGTCCTCACCAACCAAGCCTTCACGCTCACGAACCCCCAGTTCGCGACACATGTCGTCTTTGACGAGTGCGAGCATCTACATGAGCAAGCAGACTCGACCTTCAGCCATGGCATCACCCTGCGAAACATTGAGCGCCTCCTTGATCGCCTGAGCAAAGCGAGCGGTCGCTCAAAAGGCGCCTTCGACAGAGCCAAGCTGGTCGCTGCTCCGGGCTCCGCGACCGAGCGTGGCTCTACCTTGGGAATAGAGAACACCGAGAGCGCACGTCTAAAGCTCGCCGCTCTCACCGTTGAGGTGACAAATTTCCTCAGCTGGAAGAAAGCTGCAGAGCGCACTCGTGAAGAGCGGGACTGCCACTCCTTGATGCGAGAGTTTGTCCTCTCCGGGGAGGGACGCTTGCTGATCGAGGCACGAGATGAGCTCTTCAAGGCGCTCGGCGTCATCGAATCCTCAATCTCCGATCTCTCTGAGAGCCTCGATGAGCTCCCGAGCCGGCGCACCGCCAAGGTGCGCAGACGCCTCGACCTCGCGCGCATCGACGTGGTCGAAGCGCGCACTCATGTCTTCGCTTGGATCCCCCTCGAAGAGGGCTCGCCGGTCTTCAACCCCACACGCTTCTACGACGCGTCAGAGATGCCCAATGGAGACCTCGAGCTCTCTGCTCGCGTCCTCTTACCCAACGAGCTGCTCGGCGGTCTCTACTACCCAGAGCTCGCGACAGCTGTCTTCGTCTCAGCCACCACTTGGCTCAAGGGCGGCTTCGAAGCCTCACGCTTCTACTTGGGCATCGACCACGCCGAGAATCCTCCGCTCGAGGGCAAGAGCGTTGTGCCCGCGCGCGTCAGCACCCACTGCTCTCCTGAAGCCTTTGATTATGAGCGCGTCCTCGTCTGCGTCCCAAAAGACGCTCCGTCTCCACGGGACACCCAAGCTCACCTCGCACACATCAGGCGTTACATCGCCTATCTCGGTGAGCGCACTCGCGGGCGCATCCTCGGGCTCTTCACAAACGCAGAGCACGTCCGGCAAGTGGGCAAAGAGCTAGAGGGCTTCTTCAGGGCGCGGTCGATCCCCCTCTGGTATCAAGGCATGCCGGGCTCGGGGAAAGAGGAGCTCTCTGAGCTCTTCCGTCGCACCACGGACTCCGTCCTCTTGGGAGTCGACACCTTCTGGTACGGAGCTGACTTTCCTGGACCCACGCTCGAGCACCTCGTCATCACGAAGCTCCCTTTCGGAGTCCCCGATCGATACCACCACGCCCAGTGCGCAGCGCTCACCCAGAAAGAACAGCGGCGCAAGATCTACATGCCTCGCGCGCTCTCCAAGTTCCGCCAGGGTTTTGGACGCCTCATGCGCAGAGAGTCTGACCGCGGAGTGGTACACATCCTCGACCCTAGATTCTTAGACCCTCGCAACCGCTCGTTTCAAAGAGAGCTCCCGCTGCTCAACGACTTCACAGACTCTGACCCGAAGGGTCTCGCGCGCTTCGTGCGCGGCGACTCAGATCGCTGCCTCCGAGAGAGCCTCTCCCACATGGAGCTCTTGTCTGATATCGAGCGGCGGGGCCTCCCTCTCTCCTTCGCTGAATTTCAGCCGACCGCTGCACCGATAGAGGCCAGCTCTCCCTCTGATGAAATCATCTCCACCCCCAATGAGTCACCCAGCAACAAGGATTGGACGGAGGACATCATGCCCTGGGCACATGAGGACAACTCGGGCGAAGGGTCATGAGCAAAGAGGCCTGGATAGAGGTGCGTGTGCTCAGCCCCTTCGGCTGGGAAGAGCTCATCGCCGGAGCGCTCACAGGCGCCGACTGTCTCGGTGCCCGCGAAGGGTCAAGCTCACCGCATCCGCCTGAGCTCCCTCCTGGCGTCTCGCTGATCCGCTCTCACTACCGAGCTGCACTAGACACTGCGCTGCGTCGCGATGAGATCTCGAAGGCGATCTCTGCGCTGCGCGTCATCGACGACGAGCTCTCTGATTTGACGACCTCTTTTCGACAGCTCCCCGCTGAGGACTACGCCAAGAGCTGGATGAAGGTCTGGCACCCTTTCCGCTGCGGACGCCTCGCTGTCATCGCGCCTTGGACAAAGACCGCTCTCAGAGAAGACGACATCCGCATGGAGCTCGAGCCAGGAGGGGTCTTTGGCACCGGTCGCCACGCGACCACGCGCATGATCTTGCGCTTCCTCCAAGAGCGCCTGCGAGGCGGCGAGCGCGTCCTCGACTGCGGATCGGGCACGGGCATCCTCGCCGTCGCGGCTCGTCTCTTCGGAGCGGGTGAGATCGCAGGCTTTGACCTAGATGCGGGATCAGCAGCCGTGGCCTATGACCTCGCTGCCCGCAATGGTGTCGCTGAGAACGCGACCTTCCTCGAAGGTGATTTTAGCTGCATCAATGAACTGAGCGCTCCCTATGAGGTCGTCGTCGCCAACCTCTACTCTGATTTGCTCGTCGGACACGCGCGTGAGCTAGAGGCGGCCTTGGCTCCTGGCGGCTGGCTCTGCGTCTCAGGACTCAACGCTCTGCGTGAGGATGCCGTCCGAGAGGCGCTCGCAGATGTCGGCCTTGTGGTCACTGGCCGGCGCGCTCGAGGCGTTTGGCGAGCCTTGGTTGCGGAGCGCGGCTGAACCGAGCGCTCCAACGAGGTACTCTTCCAGTCCAATGAAGGCACTCTTCCTCTCACAGCGGGTCCCCTATCCGCCCGACCGCGGCGACAAGATCTCCTCATGGAGACTCGTAGAGCGGCTGTCTAGACAACACGAGGTCACGATCTTGGCCTTCAGCCACGATGAAGCTGATGAGGCTGGCGCAGAGGCGCTGCGCGCGAAGGGCTTTGAGGTCATCGCGATCCCACATGATGAGCGCGCCAAGAAGATCGCCTCGTTGCCACTGCTCCTCAGCCGCACTCCGCTAACGCTCGGCGTCTATGGCTCAAAGGAGCTACAAGCGGAAGTAGATCGCCGCGCGAAGGATGCAGACTTCGCCCTCGCCTTCTCCTCCTCCATGGGCGCATTCCTGATGCCGCACCCAGAGCTCCCGAAGCTCGTCTTCATCGGCGAGCTCGACAGCGACAAGTGGCGCCAATACGCAGCTGTGAAGTCCTTCCCCATGAGCTGGGTCTACCGCCGTGAAGCGCGCACACTCTTCTCCTTTGAGAAGAAGCTCGCTGGAGCAGCAGAAGAGTGCCTCCTCGTCACCCCGCTAGAGAAGGAGGTCTTCGACCGTGAGATCCCGGGCTGTCGCTCGAGCCTCTTGCGCAACGGAGTCGACCTCGAGCTCTTTCACCCGGCTCCCGAGCGAGCAGAACCCGGGCACCTCGTCTTCACCGGCGTGATGGACTACTTCCCCAACACTGAGGGCTGCGCATGGTTTGTGCACGAGGTCTTCCCGCTGATTCGCCAACGACACCCGGACGCTCGCTTCTCCATCGTCGGCTCTAAACCCGACAAGGACACCCTCGCGCTCGCCTCCGAACCAGGGGTCACGGTCACTGGACGAGTGGACTCAACAGCAGATTGGCTGCAGCGAGCCGCAGTCGCCGTCTGCCCGCTCAACATCGCGCGCGGAGTTCAGAACAAAGTCCTAGAGGCGATGTCCTGCGGGCGAGGAGTCGTCGCCACGACCCAAGCTTCACAGGGAACGGAGGCGATCCCTGGAGATCACTTCCTGCTCGCTGATGAAGCCACGACCTTCGCGACAGAAGTCGCTAACCTGCTCGACTATCCAGAGCGCGCGCGAGAGCTCGGAACCGCCGCCCGCGCCTTCATGGAAGAGACGCGCTCTTGGGAGCGCAACTACGAAGCCTTAGACAGCGCCGTCGAGCGCA
>JAPKBY010000107.1 GCA_028823185.1 Planctomycetota bacterium | reverse complement strand
AGAGACACCCGCGAAGAGCTCGAAGGTGAGTTCGCCGATGTCTTTGCGTGGCTCTCTACTCTTGCGTCGATGGCTAAGATCGATCTAGAAGAGGCTGTGCGGAATAAATACGAGGCAGGCTGTCCTCGGTGCGCTGCGACGCCGTGCGCTTGCGGGTGAGGGTTTGAGCGCACACACAGGATCTCTTTTTCCGATCGACGAGGAGCTTCCGGAGCCGAGAGCTCCGCTCAGTGGAGAGTTCG
Organism: Planctomycetota bacterium; assembly: GCA_028823185.1. Lineage (GTDB taxonomy): Bacteria > Planctomycetota > UBA1135 > UBA1135 > JAKVCE01. The sequence goes on along the minus strand of JAPKBY010000107.1, from coordinate 6,270 downwards.
CGCACGTCGCGTTGAATCGCCCCCTTGATTGCGAGTTTACCTATGAGGTCCCGCCTGAGTTGAGCGAGGGGGCCGTCCCTGGGGCCCGCGTGGCCGTTCAATTTGGACGCAAGCGCGAGGTCGGGGTCATCGTCGGATTAGATACGAGCTGTGATCTCCCGCCTGCCAAGGTGCGCCCGCTCTCGGCGGTCTTGGACGAGCGAGCGCTGCTCTCTCCGGAGCTTCTCTCCCTGACGAAGTGGATGGCGAAGCGCTACGCCTGCTCCTGGGGTGAGGCGCTCTCCGCTGTCCTCCCAGCAGGTCTCAAGCGTGAGCGCTCAAGGAAGGTCATTCGAATGATCAGCGCTACAGCGATGGCCACTGAAGAGGTCATGAAGGAGCTTGCCAAGGGGAGCGAGAAGCAGCATCGCCTCCTTCGCACGCTGCTTGAGGTAGAAGGAAGCGTTGAGATGCGCGATCTCATGAGGCGTTTGAATCTCTCAGATGCGCCCGCTCAAACTCTCGCGCGCAAGGGCCTCGCCCTGATCGAGCGCGTTGAGGTCTCTAGCGATCCGCTCGAAGGCAGCATTGGAGATAGAACACGTCCAGAGCGACTCACTGATGAGCAGAGCGCTTGTCTCGCGAGCATCGTCCCTGCCGTTCAGGAGCGCAAAGGTAAGACCTTCCTTCTTCGTGGTGTGACCGGTTCAGGTAAGACGGAGGTTTATCTGCGTGCGATCGAGGCCGCTGTCGAAGCCGGAAGAGGTGCGATCGTCCTCGTGCCCGAGATCGCGCTCACTCCACAGACTGTTGGGTGGTTCCGTTCTCGCTTCGGAGATGTCGCCGTCTTGCACAGCAAGATGACAGATTCTCAGCGCCTTGATGCTTGGCTCCGCGTCTCCTCCGGAGAGGTCAAGGTCGTGGTTGGCGCGCGCTCTGCACTCTTTGCTCCGGTCGTCGACCTCGGCGTGATCGTGGTCGACGAAGAGCACGAGCCTTCTTTCAAGCAAGGCAGCATCCCGCGCTATCACGCCCGCGACGCTGCCGTAGAGCGCGCCCGCTTGGAGGGCGCAGTTTGCATTCTGGGGTCTGCGACTCCATCGCTTGAGTCTCGCGCGCTCGCGGCACGCGGTGAGTATGTGCGCCTAGATCTCCCTAAGCGGGTCGGGGAGATGCCGCTGCCTGCTGTAGAGGTCGTGGACATGAGGCAAGAGCCTCCGGGGAAAGGCGGCTCGGAGGCCTTCTCTCGGCGTCTTAGGCAGCAGCTTGAGGCCTGTCTTGAGCGTGGGGAGCAGGCGATCGTCTTCCTCAACCGCCGCGGCTTCGTGCCGGTTCTCTACTGCCCATCTTGCCGCGAGGTGGTTCGCTGCGAGCAATGTGATGTAGGCCTCACTTGGCACCGACGCATCGATCGCGCCGTCTGTCACTCATGCTGTGAAGAGCGTCATCGACCAAGGGCTTGTCCGAGCTGCACCTCACCAGCGCTGCGCTATCTAGGGTATGGCTCAGAGCGAGTGGAGGAGGTGCTGCGAGAGCTCATGCCTACGGCGAGGATCGCGCGTATGGACTCAGACACGATGCGTCGTAACGAGGACTATGAGGTGACCCTCGAGGCCTTCGGCCGTGGCGAACTGGACATCTTGGTCGGGACTCAGATGATCGCCAAGGGACTCGATTTTCCGCGCGTGACGCTGGTCGGGATCGTCTCGGCAGATACGGGACTTCATCTCCCTGACTTCCGCGCTGCAGAGCGGACCTTCCAGCTCTTGGCGCAGGTCGCTGGTCGAGCGGGACGCTCTTCCCTCGGAGGGCGCATCGTCATTCAGACGGAGGCTCCGGATCACCCGGCTGTCGTGTATGCCACCCTCCACGACTATGATGGCTTCGCCGTTCAAGAGGAGAAGATCAGGCAGCAGCTCAGCTATCCTCCCTATGGTCGGCTCATCCGCGTGATCTTCGAGCACGAACGCCTCGAGGCGGTTGAGAGCTGCGCTGCAGCTCTTGGGGCAGCTCTGCGTGAAGGTCTCAAGACAGCGAAGGCTGCGATCCTAGGGCCTGCCATAGCGCCCTTCGCGCAGCTGCGAGGGAAGCACAGGTATCACTTGATGCTGAAGCTCAGAGATGAGGAGGCTGCAGAGACGGCCACCTCTCTCCTTAGAGGGCTCGCGGCGGCAGAGAAGACCGTCTCAGTGAAGGTCGACGTCGACGCCGTCTCGATGCTCTAGCTGCTAGAGATGGTCCCTAGGCTCTCTCGGAAGCGAGAGAAGAGGTGAGATGAATCGAGCGGTCCCGGTGCGGCCTCAGGGTGATATTGGACGCTGAAGACGGGGAGGTCTTTGTGGCGCATGCCCTCTACGGTTTGGTCGTTGAGGTTGATGTGAGTCAACTCGAGGTGATCGGGGAGGGCGTCAGGGCGCACAGCGAAGGAGTGGTTCTGAGAGGTGATCTCAACCTTGCCTGTCAGGAGGTCGCGCACGGGGTGGTTCGCGCCGTGATGGCCGAAGGGCATCTTCTCGGTCTTGGCTCCGAGCACGATGGAGAGGATCTGATGGCCGAGACAGATCCCGAAGATCGGCGTCTTGCCTATCAAGTCAGCGACGGCGTCGATCGCACCAGTGACAGCGGAGGGGTCTCCCGGTCCATTGGAGAGGAAGACTCCATCGGGTTCCATGGCGAGGACCTCATCAGCAGGTGTGTTCGCAGGGACGATGGTGAGGTCAAATCCTGCGTGGACGAGGCTGCGCAAGATGTTGCGCTTCGCTCCGAAGTCATAGGCGACGCAGCGCTTGCGGTCGCCAGAGAATGCGTCGACCCAGTCGGGATAAGACTCTTGGTAGCCCTCGCTCCAGGTGTAAGGGGAGGCGCAAGTGACCTTGCTCGCGAGGTCAGTCCCGTCTGTTGACGCCGCTGCGCGCGCCTTCGCGATGAGCGACTCGGGGTCACTGTCTTTCGTTGAGACTACGCATCTAAGAGAGCCCTCGTCGCGAGTCATACGCGTCAATAATCTCGTGTCGATTCCGTCGATCGCGACGACTCCGTTTGCAGCGAGCCACTCGGGGAGCGGTGAGTCACTGCGGTGGCTAGATGCCACAGATGACATCTCACGCATGATGAAGGCTTCAGCCCAAGCCTTGTCGCTCTCATTGTCTTCTTCTGAGACGCCGTAGTTTCCGATCAAGGGGTAGGTCATGATCACGACCTGACCTGCGTATGAGGGGTCAGTGAGGATCTCCTGATACCCGCTCATCGCGGTGTTGAAGACGAGGTCGCCGGTGGCTTCTCCGTCTGCGCCTACGGCGCGGCCTTTTAGGAAGGTCCCGTTCTCGATCGCGATCCATGCGGGTCTCAAGCTGTGTCTCCTCTCTCTGCAGCGATTGGGCTGCTGTTAATTAGTGCGGCTGAATAGCCGGCTCCGAAGCCATTGTCGATGTTAACTACTGTGACGCCTGCGGCGCAGGAGTTGAGCATACCAAGCAGAGCGGCGATTCCACCGAAGGCTGCTCCATAGCCGACGGAGGTGGGGACAGCGATCACAGGAGCCGCGATGAGGCCGCCCACGACGCTCGGTAGCGCGCCCTCCATTCCCGCGACGGCGATCACGCAGCGGGCGCTCTGGAGTCGATCAGAGTGATCTAGGAGGCGATGGAGACCTGCGACCCCGACGTCGCGAATCTCTTCGACTCGCGCCCCCAAGAAGCGGGCTGTGACGCTGGCTTCCTCTGCGACAGCGCCATCGGAGGTGCCTGCGGAGACGACGATGATGAGCCCGGTGAGCTCTGATTCTGCTGGGCCCCCTACAGTGACACAGCGCGAGCGCTCGTGAATGACGGCGTCAGTGAGCTCGGCCTCTAGGAGCGCCAGACCCTCGCGGCTCGCGCGCGTCACTAAGAGACTCGAGTGATTCTCAAGGATGACATTGGCTACCTCGAGGAGCTCTGTTGGAGTTTTACCCGCGCCGTAGACGACCTCTGCGTGACCGCAGCGTGCCTCGCGAGCGAGGTCGATGGTGGAGTGTCCAAGGTCTATAGAGCTCGGTGTCCCAACGAGCTGATTGAGGGCATCCTCAACGTTCAAGCCGCCGTCTTGGATCCCTCTAAGGATGTTCTCTATTTCCTCTCGTCGCATCGTGTCTATGACTCTCTGCTCTGCTCAATGTGAGTGCGCTGGAAAGTTGCGTTCTATTGTAGCGACCGCGCGTCTAGAGCGGTCTCAGCGTGGGCTGGCATCTAGATTGAGATCAGAGACTGCGCCAGCTTTGAAGAGCTCCCAGCCTAGGCCAGCGATCATTACGGCATTGTCCGTGCACCATTCAGGGTCTGGAAAGTGCGCAGTGCATCCCTCAGCGCTCGCTCGCTCGCGCATGACCTCGCGCAGGCGATGATTGCAGGCCACACCACCTGCGACGAGGATTCGTTCTAAGCCGTGCTTACGAGCCGCTTTGAGGGTTTGAGAGACAAGGGAGTCAACTACGGCCGCCTCGAAGGAAGCAGCGACGTCTGCGCGCGCGGCGATCTCCTCGGGTGGAGGAGTAGGTGCGAGGGCGTCACCTCCTCGAACGTGGTAGAGCACAGCAGTCTTTAGGCCGCTGAATGAGAAGCCAATGGATCCGTCTTTTGAGCGATAGCGCGGGAACGGGATGGCGTCGGGGTCTCCATCTCTGGCGAGCTTTGAGACCTCCGGGCCGCCGGGATAGCCGAGACCGAGGATCCAGGCGACCTTGTCGAAGGCTTCACCTGCGGCGTCATCGAGCGTGTTCGCGATGGGCACTAGCTCGAGCGCTGAGTGCGCGATATAGAGGGAGGTGTGGCCACCTGAGACGACGAGAGCGAGGCAAGGCCAGGGCTTCTCTTCCAGCTCCATCGTCGCGGCGTAGGCGTGCGCCTCGATGTGGTGGACTCCGATCAGGGGCAACCCTCGAACAAAGGCGAGGGCCTTGGCTGCTGAGAGCCCGACGAGGAGCGAGCCGATCAGGCCCGGTCTGTTCGTGACCGCGATGCCAGCGAGCTCATCGAGCTCAAGTCCGGCTGCATCTAAGGCGGCGTCGACGACAGGGAGGATCTTCTCGAGATGAGATCGTCCTGCGATCTCAGGGACGACGCCGCCGTAGACCGCGTGCTCAGCGATCTGGCTGTGGATCTCAGAGGAGACGACTCGATGACCGCTCTCTACGATCGCAGCGGCGGTCTCGTCACAAGAGGATTCAATTCCAAGGATGAGCTCGCTCAAACTCTCAGCTCCCCTTGGGCTGTTCACCGCGCAGCAAGGCCAGGGCGGCCTCTAGCTGAGGGTCTACTGGGTCGGAAGGGAGGAGCGAAGTGCCGCTAGCATCTTCCCACGCAAAGAGCGCTTCAAGCGCTGACTTGGGCGGATCATAACGGCGGATATGGCGGTGGATCAGCGCCGCTGTCTGTGCGTCTACTTCTAACTCTAGGTCTGGTTGAATACCCCAAGGGCGCTCAGGTGAGCGGTCGAGATCTCTGCCTGAAGGGGTCGTGTAGTAGCTGCTCGTGACCTTGACGATGGCCTTCGCGTCCTCAAAGTGGTGAACGCTCTGGACGCGCGCCTTGCCATAGGTCGGGCTGCCGATGAGGACGGCTGTGCGGTGGTCTTGGAGCGCGCCCGCGAGGACTTCGCTAGCGCTCGCTGAACCGCCATCGACCAAGAGAGTGAGCGGCATCGAAGGCGCTGGCGCTCCTCCTTCGTTCACCTTTTCATAGACCACGGACTCTCCACGACCTCGAGTCTTTGTGATGACACCTTCGGTGATGAAATACTCTGCGATCTCGACAGCGGCAGTTAAGACGCCTCCAGGGTTCCCGCGCAGGTCAATGATGAGCCCCTCCATCCCGAGCTCAAGCAGAGCTGTCATGGTGCGTTCGAACTCAGCGCCTGTCTCGCGACTGAACGAGGTGAGGGCTAGATAGCCGATCTTTCGCTCCTCATCGATCAGGTGCGGGTGGCGCACCGTCGGGTCCAGGACAGACTCTCGGATCACCTCTGCGAGTCGCTCGGTTTTGTCTAGGGCGGTGAGCTCTAAGGTCACGGTGCTGCCGACCTCTCCGGTGAAGAGGGCGCGTGCCTCCGATTCAGTCTTTCCTTCCAAGAGCTCACCGTTGACGGCGGTGATCAGGTCGCCGACACAGACCCCAGCTTTTTCAGCTGGTGAACCGCTCATTGGAAAGAGGATCCGTCCGCCCTCAATCGGGCCTTCAAAGACGACGCCGATTCCAGTGAAGGAGCCCTGTGTCTCGCGGTTAAAGGATGAGGTCTCAGTGTCTGAGGAGAAGTAGC
>JAPKBY010000106.1 GCA_028823185.1 Planctomycetota bacterium | reverse complement strand
CCAGTCGAGTCGGTCCTGGCCATCAAGGGCGACGGCGCCTGGAGAGACCTCTGCCCCTCCCGCGCACAAGGTAGCGGCGCTCCGCTCTGATCCAGGCTCGACAGGACAGACCCAAATCACACCTGGCAGATCCAGTTCTTCCCAGCGCGGCACAGAGAGCGCTACGCGAGGCGCAGAGATCCAAGACAATGGCACCTCAGGCCCCACAAGCCACTCTGATCCGTCAAACCATCGGAGGCTGTCACCGCTACGGAGCTCGGCGCTTAAGCGCGACTCCAACAGGGCAAGGGCTGCGTCGAGACGGGTCGGCTCGGAGCCGACCGAACTCAAATAAGCGGCAGGGCTCCGGTCCACCACGATCTGCCATGTGCGCGAGGTCCCGCCCGAGAGCTCCCGAGGTCCGGCCAAGGAGAGGACCCCGAAGAAGAGACCTATCACCAAGAACAGCAGAGCAGGTGGCAACTTGGGCCGCTCGCCTCCCGCGGCATGAGCGGACTCCTCCACCCGACGCCACAAGTTCAACGCACCAGTAGCAACCCTGTGCGGACGCAGAGGACTGCGCGCCAAGAGCAACACGAGCACAGGCAATAAGAACGCCCAGAAAGCCCAAGGTCGTTGCCACATCAATCCCAAGAGCTCCATCTTTAGATCACGCCCTCAAAACGTCCCGGACGACGTCCTCGAACGCGACCTTTGTGTCCCAACAACCGAAGGATGCCCTGTGACGAGCGGCGGCTTCACGCCATCTGTCGAGGTGCACACTCAGGGTCATCTCATACTTCTGAAGCGTCTTTTGCCCGACGTTTAAGACCAAGCGCTGCTCTTCCTCTGGGTCCCACCACTCGATGCGGCCGAGCGAGGCTGGCTCGAATTCAAGGGGGGCCAGAAGACCGACAGCCGCCAAGCTGCGCCCCTTGCGAACGAGCGCCAGCGCTTGCGCTGGGCTCAAATCCAAGAGGTCGCCGATCAAGAAGACACGATTGGCTGATCGAAATTTAGCAGCTTGCTCAACCAAGCCTCGCATGCCGACCGAGCCTTCGGCACGCAGGCCATTCAGATACTTGAGCAGCTCACCTGCGGCGCTCTCCTTAGCCATGTCGAGCTCAGCGCCAGAAGAAGCAAAGAACCTCACCCTAGCTCCACGAGCAAGCCCAAGGACGGCTAGAGCACCAGCGACCTCCGCGGCCCGTTGGAGCTTACCCGGGGGGCCTACGCCCATTGAGGCGCTCGCATCGATCAGCACAGCCCACTCTTCGCCGGCCTCCCTCCGAGTGACTTTGACAAAGGGCTGTCGCAATCGAGCCCAGAGGTTCCAGTCCAAGCGCCTCAAATCTTCTCCGCCTCGATAAGGACGGTGCCCTACAAACTCTTCACCGCCTGAAAGGCTGGCCCCACGTCCACCCTCTTCGCTGAGCTCGCCCTTCACCTTAATCCGCACAGACAAGCTATGAGCTCTCTGTAGGAACTCTGAGCCGACACTGACACCGGGGCAAGGGAGCGCACGAGCATCTGGCCTCTCCGCACCCCAACCATGAGCCGCCATCGATCAGCTCAACCGGCGAACGACCACGAGAGTCATATCATCCTCGCGATAGCCAGCGACGAACTTCAAAACACGCTGGACCAGCTCCCCGCCGATCTCCTCAGCGCTCTTCCCAGCAGCCGCTAACCCAGAGAGCACCTCGCGCACCTCCTCCTCGCCATAGAGTTCCTCTGAACCCACTGCAGCGCGAGCCTCAACGATCCCATCCGTCAGCGCCAAAAAGACATCACCAGCCTCGAGCTTCACGGTGGAGGGCGTCTCATAAGGAAAGTCATCCATCACTCCTAGCGCCGGGCCGTCTCCATCCACGGTCTCAATCTCTCCGGTGGCAGCCCTCCAAATCAACGGCGGGGTGTGCCCAGCATTCAAGTAAGAGAACCCCTCCTTCGAGAAGATGCCTAAAAAAAGCGTCACGAACATCCCGTCGTCTAGCCGCGCAGAGAGGTCCTCATTTAGAAAGCAGATGGCCCGCCCCGGATCATCGAGAAAACGCAGCGTAGAGCGCAGGGTGCCTTGCGCTGAAGCAGTGACAAGCGCGGGGCCGATACCGTGCCCGGTCACGTCACCAACGACGACAGCGAAGCGTCCATCCTTCATGGGCACGAAGTCGTAGAAGTCGCCGCTCGCACGCTCAGCTGATTGGTACCAGCCAAAGAGGTCAAAGCCCTCGAGGCCTTCCGGGACGCTCGGCATCAGCCCGCTCTGGATAGCGCTCGCTATCTCTAGCGACTGCTCAAGCCTGACCTTCTCCAGTGAGTCAAGGTGCAGCTTGGCACTCCCAACAGCGATCGAGATCTGCTGGGAGAGCGCTTGGAAATAGGAGAGGTCTTGTGCGTTGAATTGCCTTGATGCGATCTTTGAGTCCACGTAGAGCGCGCCACGTGCAGCCTCTTCGCCCTCACCCATTGAGATCGGAACGCACATCAAGGCACGCAACTTCAGGTCCACGATGCTCGCGCCTAAGTCTTGATGGTCACCATCCGGATCAAAGGTGTCCCGCGCCGCTGCGCCCGTCTCAATGACTCGACGAACTGTAGAGACGGAGTATTTCACCGCCCCTTCAACATCAACGCCCTCTGTAGTGCCAGCCTTCCGCGCGGTCCTGACGAGCAGCTCGCCGTCGCCTTGCTCCAAGATCAAGAGGCCCCGCTCTGCCCGTGTCCGTTCCACGGAGGTGTCAACGATGGTGCGCAGCAGCGCCTCCAAATCATCAGCCCCCCTCACCTTAGAGACCATCGCCCCGACACGAGCGATCGAGCCGAGCAGCTCCTCCACGGAGCGCTGGTCCTTGGACGCATCTCCGGTCAGAAACGGAGTCGACGCACCATCTTCTGCACTAGAAGAGAACCCCGATGACGGCGGCGGAGGAGGAACCTGAGGAGACTTCTTTTTTCTTCGGAAGAACACGATTTAGAGTCTACGGAATCCGATAGAGCCCCCCAACACTCAAAATCCGGGTGTCGCCCCTTGCCTCAACCCCTACGGTCTAGACAATATAACCTTCATCATCCGCCCACAGCGGAGCGCGCCCACCTCCCTCCGGAGCCACCCAATGCACATTCAAGTCGAGCCCAGAGACAACTACGCCATCCTCCACCTCAGAGGAGAGTTCGATACCTTCTACGTGCCGGCGTTCCAGGAAGAAGTCGAGAACCTCACGAAGGCCGGCGTCGTCCACGTCGTCCTCAACCTGCGCCTCGTTAAATTCATCAACTCCACAGCGCTCGGAGCCTTGATCAAGGCTTCAAAAGTCCTCGCGGCAAACGGCGGCCAGCTGCAAATCTCTCGTCCTTCACGCTTCTGCAAGGACATTATCGAGAAGGTCGGTCTAGACAGGGTCATACCTGTTCACGAGTCCGACGAATCCGCCGCGGCAGCTTTCGGCCTAGAGGTCCCAGAGTCACAGACTGAAGCCGATTTCGAGGTTGATACATCGAGTGTCATCTTTTCTCCCATCGACCTCTCTCGCGTCGAGCACTTCCTCTCGGAAGAAGAGCGCGGAGGCGGCCCCGTCAACCCGGTGCATGGCCACAGCTTTGGTGGACGATGGTCGGGGATTGCGCGCATGTCAGGTCTCGACGAGGCTGGACTCTCCTTTACATGGAGCGGCGGCACCAGCGGGCTCTCCCCCTTCGAGATGGGACAACTCTTGGCGATCGGGACGCAGTGGAAGATCAAATTCCGCCTGCCGCTCCTCAAGAAAGGTTACTGCGAAGCGACCGCAACGACGACAGAGGTCGAAGAGCGCCCTGACGGAGTCAAGGTCTCTTTCCAGTTCGATGAGATCGCAGAAGAGACAAGAGATGCCGTCAAGCAATACTCAGCAGACATGGCTTATCTAAAGGACGAGCTGCGCCATACGACGGATAACGACTAGCTCTCAGTCTCAGCTGGAGAGACGTTCTGGAGCGACAAGATCTGCTCCTCGAAGCCCACAGCTACCTGATCCCAGCTCAAGCGCTTGAGCGCGATCTCCCTCGCGCGAGCTCCCCATCTGCGACGCTTCGCAGGGGCTCCAGCTGCCCTCATGAGACCTGCAGCCCAGCTATCCGCGTCTCCTGAATCAAGCAACAGTCCACACTCCTCGTCCTCCACTAAAGCTGCGAGTCTTGGACGCCTGGAAGCCAGAACGGGTAGACCGCAGGCCATCGCTCGAGGAATCTGCCTGCCTAAGACCTCATCCGTTGTGGCTGGAACGGCTAACAAAGTGCTCCCGCCCATCAACCCGGGAAGCTCTGCGGACTGCGGTCTCGGGAGAAAGTGCACTCTTGATGCGACGCCGAGACGGTCCACACGAGCGCGGAGCGCAGCCTCCAGCGGACCCTCTCCAGCCAAGACGAGGTTCCAATCAAGCCGCTGCCCGACAGTCCTCGCGAAGGCATCAACTAGCACATCTACGCCACGTCCGACATCCAAACGGCCCACGTAGAGCAAGATTCGCCCGAAGATTCGATGACTTGGGAGAGAGCTAGAGAGCAAGCCGGGGCGAAACTGCGCCACGTCTACCCCTTGAGGCAAGACACGGATCAATCCAGCATCGAAGCCCATTTCGATCGCATGATCCGAAGCCACCGGATCGAGCGCGATCACACCAGCTGTCTTTGATCGCACATAGCCGCCCCAGAAAGCTCGGCCAAGCCAGTTCCATGTCCTGCGCAGGGGCTTACCTCGCTCAGGCATCGCGGCCTCAACCAGCAAGAGCGGAACCCCCGCTCTCTCTGCCGCGCGAGCCCCGATAACCGAGGAAGGTGAGAGAGCGTCATAAGCGATGATGGCATCAGCTCCGAACGATCTGAGACCGCCCCCCTCTCCTTGCGGAGCGTCAGGAGCAGAGTGAGGGATCGAGGCAGCCGGTACACCGAAGCCGCGCACATGGTGCCCTAAACCCAAGAGCTCTCGAGCGAGCATAGGAGCGTGCCCCCCCGCTTTGGTGCGGAGGTTAATGGGGTCTAGGACCAGCGCTATGCGTAGAGCAGTCTGCATCAGGGATCGGGGACTAGTGAAGATTATCGCCGGAGAGTGGCTCCCGCCCCAACTTCTTCAAAGAGGCTCTCGAGCGACATGATGGGCAGGCTAAAGAGGCGCGTCATTAGGAAGTCTTTTCCTCATCGGCCCTGGCGTGAAAAAGAGTGCAAGAAAAGCACCAGTTCGGACTGAAACGATGCGGTGGAGGTGCCGAAAACTGGTGTAACTCCCACACAAGCCACCTCATGTCACACCACAAACGAAACAACAAGCCTTTCCCCGCCCTAGAGGGCACGAAAGCGCCGAGTAAAGCCCTCTTCATTAAGCGCTGGGGAACCCTCCTCAACCTACCCGATTCGGGCTTCCCCGAGTTCTCTGAAGAGCTCTTCACAAGAGATGCAGTGAATAGCCTCTTCCGCGCCTCTCAGGCGGGCTGGCACATCTACCTCCTTGGAAATGAAGATCACGTGTGGAGCGGGCAGATCGACCAAGAGACTTGGACGCGCTTCGAGAGTGAGCTCTTAGAGCACCTCTCCAAGAACGGGGTACCCGTCACTCGCTCTTATGCCTGCACCGACGACCCCGTCAACGGCGTCGAGGACCACCGCAAAGAGTCTGTCTATTCCCTGCCCAACACCGGCGCGATGCATCACGCACGGCAAATGGAGTCCATTGACCTCAGAAGCTCATGGGTTATCGGCGATGAGAACTGCGAGCTAACAGCTGGCTGGAGAGCAGGCTGCCTCACCGCAGGCGTCATCAATAAGGGAGCGACACCTAAAAACCCGCTCGAGACAGACACTGCATTCGCAGCCGCTGATCTCGGCAGTGTTCTTGAGGCCCTCGTCAGCACAGTACGTGCCGCCTAAGAGACCGCAACCCACTCCATGACCATGATTTCAGCAGTCATATTGCTAGCAGCGAGCCTTAACCCGCAAATCGAAGGCCTTCTACCTGAGTCGGAGCCCGCCTTCGTAGAGGTCACGAGAGGTCGTGGATCCTTGCTCGCAGGTGACGCGACTATGCCGCTCTCCGAGAACGACGGAGAGCAATGGGTTGAGGGGCGAGGACACCTCTCAATTGCAGCCAGCGCTAAGGCCGTCATTCGATGGCATGGTCGCGCCAGCATCGAACTCTATGGTCCCTGTAACTTCGAGTGGGAATCCGCATCACCAAGCACTGCGCTCCATTGGAGTTTTAAGGAACTCAGGCGCGCCTCCATTGAAGTTCGGAGACATGGGGCAGAGCTGAAGCTGGGAGAAAACTGGCATGTCTCAATCCCCCCTGGAGCCCTAGAGTTAAGCAGCATCCCAGGCCATGGCTATGAGGTCCTACAGCAAGCAGGGAGCATCGCCAAATACCAGTGGGGAGGCTCAAGGAATCAAACTCGGCCTGAGTTGAGCGGTGTCATTGGAACAACACTTCGACTCACTCCGCAGGCATCCACGTCGAGTGACGACCGCAGTCCCCAGCTTGGTGGCCGAGTCGCTTGGTCTTGGCCTTGGAGGAATGAATCCGAAGAGAC
>JAPKBY010000105.1 GCA_028823185.1 Planctomycetota bacterium | reverse complement strand
TCTCAAGGTCTGAGATCTCACCGCGCGCGATGCGAGCGCTCTCAACGAGCACATTGCGAGTCTCACTCGTAGCCTCACCGCTGAGGTGATCCACGACATGCATCTGGTCGGTGTTGGGCGCAAAGCACACAGCCTTCGCGCCGCCGCGATCTAGCGCTAAGAGCGTGATCACAGACTCATGGATCTCAGCGCCATCAAAGACGCCGCATCCCGAGAGGACAACTCCGATGGTCTTCATGGCCTAACTGAGTGCCGCTGACCGCTCAGTCGAGCTGGCGAACGGTGATGTCACCGTTGACCTTCAACTGGCACGCGAGGCGAGCGCCCTCGACACCGCTGCACATCTCAACAGTCTCCCCTTCGTCATCAGTGACAGGGTTGACCTGATCAGCGCCCTCGTCGAGAGACGAGACGCAGACGCCGCAGCTGCCGACGGTGCAGCCAAAGTTATGAGGCAGATCGTTCTCTTGGCAGAACTCTAGGAAAGAGGTCCCCTCCGGGACCTCATAAGATTGACTGTTAGCAGCGAGGGTGATTTTGGGCATAGCTGTTCCTGGGGTGTGTGCGAGCCCAAGGATGTTGTTCAACTGGAGCCTCTCCTGCAACCCCTCCCTTCCAAGGTCTTAGGTCGCTAGGTTCTGTGTCATGAAGCTCCTCCTCCCCCCCGATCGCCCGACTGAAGTCCAAGCACCGCCGGCCCAGCCCGCCGCGAGCTCCCTGGGGACAGGGACCCAGATCTGGCTGGTCCGTCACGCTGAGGTCGCAGAGGAGTTCCAAGGGCTCGCTTATGGCGCCGCAGACGTCCCTCTCAGCGCCCGTGGCCTCGAACAGAGCCAGGCTGTGGCTCGCTCCTTCGAGGGCTCCCGCGTAGCACGGATCTACGCCTCTCCTTCCCAGCGGACTCAAGCCATGGCCACGCTGCTCGAGGCCAGCACAGGAGCACCACTCACGACCCTAGAGGGCCTCAAAGAGATCGACCGGGGCTCTTGGCAGGGCGGCACCCGTGAAGATTTCCGTTCGCGCTGGCACGCGGACGCGGCGAACTGGTGGAGAGATCCATGGAATTGGCGCCCTACCGATGGCGAGTGTGATGCTGAGGTCTTCGCCAGGGCTTGGCCTGCGATCGTGCGAGCCACGCAGGAAACCCCCGGCTCAGTCTGCGTCATCTGCACTCACGCCAACACGATCCGTGCGCTCTTAACGGGAGCGCTCGGGCTGCGCTCCATCGATGGCTATGAGTTCGCGACGGACCCAGCACACGCCAACCTCCTCGTTGATGTGAACGGGGCTTGGGAGCTAAGAGACCAAAACCGTGCGCCTGGAGCCGAGACGTGAGCGGCCCGCGGGTTCTCTTCGTCACTCCGACCACTCCTTGGCCGGCGAACTCAGGCGGCAGGATCCGAACCTCCCAACTCATCGAGCACGCAGGGAGGGAAGCTCGCATCACCCTCTTCGCGGTCTCGCCGAGCCAAGTGAAGGAGCCAGCGCCGAGACCTCTCATGGACAGGTGCGAAGGAATTGAGGTCTTCGAGAGAACTCGCCCAGGCCTGCTCGCGCGCTTCGCCCTCTCCAAGCTAGAGCGCTCCTTCCACTCTCATCGCCTGCACTCAGCTGTACAGGCGGCGCTCTCTGAGAGCAGCTACGACCTCGTTCATATCGACGAGCTCTCCGTCGCTCGCGCCGTAGGTTTCAGCCGCAGCTCCCCTGTACTTGTCCACCACCACAAGCTCGACTCTAAGCTCGCGGCCGAACTAGCGAGGCTTGGCGAGGGTGTTGGTGATGGCGAGGTCGCGCGCATCCGCGCGCTCGAGCGGCGCGTCTGCCGAACCCACTCCTATCACGCCGCTTGCTCAAAAGAAGAAGCTCGGAGCCTGAGCGAAGAGTTCGGCGTTCAATGCGCCGTCGTCCCGAACGGCTTTGATTCAGATCGCTTCACTCCGAGCGAAGAGAGCCCTGACCAGGACACTGCGCTCTTCCTCGGAACCCTCTCCTATGCACCCAACATCCACGGCCTTGAGTGGTTCGTGGGTCAGGTCCTCCCTCTCGTCCGCGCCAACCGGCCCGAGTTCAAGCTCAAGATCGTCGGGCTCGACCCTTCGCCGCGGGTGCTAGCCCTGCGGAGCGAACACGTCGAGGTCATTGGCCCGGTCATGGACCCCCTTGAGCATCTTCACAGCGCAGCCTGCTCCATCGCCCCGCTCTTCATCGGCGGCGGCACACGCATCAAGATCCTTGAGTCTCTGGCGGCGGCCTGCCCTGTCGTCTCCACCACCGTGGGCGCAGCAGGGCTCACCCTCCCTCCAGGCTCAACTCTCATCGCCGACGACGCGGCCTCATTCTCAGCAGCGCTTCTGACCTTCCTCAATGACCAGGAGGAAGCGCGCGCGCTGGCTGTGAGGGCATCAGAGCAGATGCACCAACATTACTCTTGGGGAGCTTCCGCATCAGCGCTGCTTGATGCTTGGGAAGATTGCGCCTCTAAGACTCCGAGATAGACATCTATCAGCTCTTCAGCCATCTCATCAACGCTCGTCAACCTGGGTCGTTCTTTGGGAGGCACGACGCCGAAGGAGCCCGTTGAGTCCATCCACCTCAACGCCTCTTGGAGAGAATGAGGATCGGCACGACGCGCGATCACCCCCACAGCACCGTCAGTCTCAACGAGCTCTGGTAAGCCACCTGCATCTGAAACGAGGACTGGTAGCCCCACGGCAGCTGCCTCTCTGACGCTGAGCCCGAAGCCCTCCTCCCACTGTGCCGGCGCTGCGACAGCGTCTAGGGAGGCGAGCACCTCTGGCAATTCAGCAGGATCATAGGGACCACAGAGTCGGATCGAGTCGTGGCTCTTGGCCAGCGCGCGCAGTTGATCTGTGTAAGAGGTGTCTCCATGAAAGGAGCCAAGAGGCCCATGAACCATCAAGACAAGCCCATCGACTGCGCACTCGAGCACTGCCTGCGCGAGCTCCAAGACGCCCTTTGTTGGCTGGACGGCGCCCAATACGCCGAGCCGACGCTCATGGCGAGGAGGCTGATCCGCGCGCAATCTCCCAACCTCCAGGGCCAACGACTCGCATTCCACTCCTAGCGAGAACACGCTCAAACGCTCCTCCGGGACGCCAGCCTCTACGAGGACTCGCCGAGCGGGCTCTGAGGGCGCGAGCAGCGCCGCAGCGCAGTCAAAGGAAGCTGGGCTCGCAGCTAACAAGGAGCGCACAGACTCCGTGTCATCAGCGAAGCCGAGCTCGTCCCGACCCTTCACTCTCAGATGTGGCCAAGTCAGAGAGAGACACGGGGTGCAGCGCTCGAGGCTAGGTCCGGGACAGCATTCATTCGAGGCGTTCCATAGCTGCCCACGAGCACACACGGTCCAGTAATCGTGCAGCGTAAGCACCACAGGGGCGTGACCTGCGAGCGCCTTCACGAGACCGTGTCCCCAGCCGGTGAGGTGATGGATATGAATCAAGTCTAGCTGAGACTCTCTCGCCCAAGCCTGGCCGAGCTCTTCGAGGTGCTCATTGCGCGCGAGGTCGGCAAAGGTCTCGTGATCGTGATATCGATAGGCGACGCGAGTGACTCTGACGTCATCATCGTCAACGACTCTCACATCAAAGGGAGATTGAAGAGGGTCATCATCAAGGCACAAGACCTCAACGCGAACTCCGCGCGCCCGGAGCCACCGCGCCCATTGACGGGCGTGTGTCTCAATCCCGCCAACGCTCGGCCACCAGCGAGCGGTCACCATCCCCACAGAGCCAAAGGGGACGCTCAAGCTTGCACCGCATTTTCGGTCTCCGTCTTGAGCTCAAGACGAGGAGGAGCCTGAGACGGCTGAATGACGGAGCTCCGCTCTCCATAGAGCTGTTCGACCCTGTCCAAGTGGTCAGAGTAGGCGATCACCGGGTCAGGTTGATACCTGCGCGGACCTTCCAAGATCGCCGCACGCATCGCGTCTGCCAGAGCCTCTACGTCTCCGGGCGGCACGAGAGCTCCGTGTAATGGAACTTCCATGACCTCGCGCACACCTGCGACATCGCTAGCGATGACAGGCACACCTGCGGCTCGGGCTTGGAGCACAGCGAGCGGCGCGTTCTCCATCCACAGAGATGGAACGATGAGCACATCAGTCTCATTCATCACACGTGGGGCATCGAGAGGAGGGAAGCAGCCAGCGTCTATGACTCGTCGAGAGCCTCTGACTGGCTCGAAGGCGCGCTCAGCATAGAGCTGATGACGGCCAGGTGAGCCGTGCCCATGACAGTGGAGGGTCCATGGAGCGACCGACTCTGGCAGACGAGATTCCATGAGGTGCACCGCTGCCAAGAGATGCTCGAGCCCCTTGTGGGGCATGAACTGACCTAAGTAAGAGAAGCGCAAGGCCCGCGGCTTTTCACCGCGCTCAGGGAGCTTGAAGGCCTCCTCATCGATGCCATAGGGCAAGACCTCTGCGTGCTCCAACGCCAAACCATGAGATTGAAACTCCTTGAGCAGCGCCTTCGTAGGAAAGACCCAGCTGTCGATGAAGCTCGCAGCTTCACGCACCTCGCTCACCCTCTGCTCGAGGTCACTCGCGACTACGATGCGACCAAAGCCTCCGAGGCTCGCCGCTCCACGAACAGCGAGGCGCCTGATGAAGAGCTCTAGAGCCTTCGCGTCATGCTTTGACGGCTCGCGTACGCAGCGCGCGCACTCTTCCACTGAGCTGGGCCCGCCGCATGGCTGCAGTTCAGAGTTATAGAACTGACCCCGATGACACAGGAGACCTAGATCGGTCACCGTCGCCACGACTCGAGCCCCGAACTCTGCTGCCACTCGAGGCAAGCCCACGGAGAGCCCCCACAGGAAGTGATTGAAGTGCACGGTCTTCGGCTTGAACTCTCTCAGAACGCGCGCGAAGGCCTGCTCTACCCCCTCATCCTTGTAGCTATCGGTGAAGCTCTTCTTTGGATCACCAGCGTTCGCCAGCTCGAAGAGATCCAAACCATGTCGACGAGATATCTTCAGCGAGTAACGCTCGCCCTCTGACTCACGAACGGGGATAAAGACAGCCACCTCCCGCCCACGTGCTTGGAGACCGCTCGCGAGCTGATGCGTATAGAACTCAGTCCCCCATTGGCCGACAGGTGGAAACCCGTTCGAGACCAGCAAGACCTTTGCTTCCGCGTCGTCGCTCTCTTTCTTATTTCTGATTACTCGCTCACTCCTCTTAGAGAATGCCTGATTCCCTCCGAGGCTCCAAATCGAAGTGATCTCTACTCTGGGATGTCAAAATCCAGGGGCCGGATGAACCCTTCTTGCTCGAGCTTAAGGAGCATCTCTGGCTCCAACTTGAAATCACTCCAAGGCTCGCGCTGCAGATGCTTTCTGGCGAGATCCATCGATCGGTACCACTCCTCACCTGCAGCCTTGAGGGCTTCTATCTGTTGAGGCACAGGCGCGCTCGCCTGCAAATTGCCCGGGTCCGCCTGAGTCTCACGATCCCTCAAGTGCTGCCGGCTTCCGGTATGAGGTGGGTTTGACTCACCGAACCAAGAGCGAAAGAGGCTCGTAGGTCTCAGGCTTGAGGGCTCGTATTTCTGGAAGCTGTAACGGTGGTCCCGGACGCCAAACCCCCTCTGAAGCCCCCCCGTTGAGTAGGCAAACTCTCGCACAGAGTCCGCCTCACCACGCAGCACTGGAGCTTGACTGACTCCGTGCATCCATCTCGGGGCTTCGATCTCGCTCAACTCAAGCAGCGTCGGAGCGACATCAAGCAAGCTCGTCAGAGAGTCGATCTCACGCCCGCCTTGAATTCCTCGGCTCTTTGCAGGGCGCAGGATCATGGGGACATGCAGGTCTACATCGGAGAGTGTCCCATGATCGATGATGAGCCCCGCCTCTCCGAAGCCGAGGCCATAGCTCCCGACGATGCAGATGGTCGTCTCCTCCCACCTGCCCATCGCCTCAAGCCGAGCGAAGAGTTGATGCAGCTCTGCATCTAGCTTGACCAAGGCGCCATCATAGCGAGCCTCATACTCTCCATAGCTCAGGAGAGTCTCAGGCCAACGAGCTCTGGAGACCGCGAAGAAGGAGCGATCCGTAGAAGAGATCGGGGGGATCTGATCTAGAGCCGGGTCAGGCTTAAAATAAGTGTCCCAATGTGGATCCGGGATAGACCAAGTCCTCTCAAGATCACCTGCGGTCAAGTAGGCGAACCAATCTTGGTCTGTAGGGAGCTGCGCGAGCCAGCGCGTGAGTCGACCGCCCACAGCCTTCAAACCAAAGTCCGGTGGCGTATCGACGCCCCCCTCACGAAAGCCACGGAAGGTCTCGAAGCCCGCGTTGAATCCATACACAGGAGAGATCCAAGGGTGATCCACGAAGGCCGCTGTCCTGTACCCCTCGATCAAGTACTGACGCGCTACTCGAGGCACCTCATCAGGGATGAACCATTCCTTCATCAAGGAGCGAAGCCCGCTCTTCTCCTCCATCATTCGTCGCGCCAACCTCGGATCTGATCCGGTCAAGATGGACGCATGAGCGGGGATCGTGTCAGGTGCTGCGCTAAAGGCATTTGAGAACCAGACGCCCTCAGAGACCAGGCCATCAAGGTTCGGTGTCGTAGCTCTCGTGTGCCCATAGGCGCTGACAT
>JAPKBY010000104.1 GCA_028823185.1 Planctomycetota bacterium | reverse complement strand
AGCTGGCGTTGGATCGCGTCTGAGAGGATCCAGTCCATCTCAATCGCGAAGGCCGGCTCCCAGGTGATGAGGTTGGGCATCTGAATGTCAGACTTCCATGAGTGTTGTGCTCCCTCAGCAGAGAGGGTCACGCCGCTCGGTGTCCCAAGCAGGATGAACTCGGAGCCCCAGTAGACGTCGTAGTAGAGCTGGTCGAGCGCACGCTTAACGAAGAAGTCGTACACGGTCATGATGGGGAGGAAGGGCAGGCCAACGAGCTCTCCCATCATTCCAAAGGACCCGACCGCGCTCATCGCGTTGGCCTCGGCGATCTCGAAGCGGATGTGCCGTGTCCAAGCGTCTGTGCTCGCGAGCAGCTCGGGGTGCTTGATCTTCAGGTCAAATTCTTTCGCGAGCTCACGCTGCTCTTCCAGAGCGGCTCCATAGATGCGGTCATCCATCGTGGGGGAGATGTTCGTCGAAGAGCCGACATCGGGTGACATCGTCATGACGAACTCGGCGGCAGGTCGCCACCTCTCTTCCGCGGCGCTCAATTCTTTCGTCTTTGCTGCGCGGAGCTCTGCGTGATCGTGACTTCCGATGCGCACGAGCTTGGACGCTAGCTGACCCCACATCCACTGCGTATGAGCCATCGGGAAGAGGGAGAGGTCGATGTCTACGGTCGTAGGCAATCCCCCAACTTTCTCAATTGAGGCGCTGACGTTCGCTTTGTTGCGGGCGACGAGAGCGTCGCTCTCTTCCCGTGCTGCTCGGAACTGCTCGCGGCGCTGCGCGAGCCATTGGCCCTCCTCGCTGTCTTCCGCGAAGCGCTCAAAGGGGCGCTCCGGAGAGAGGCCCGCCTCAGTGAGGACCTTGTGTACTTCTCTTTCGCTCGGGAGCGTGGAGTGGTTGGCAGGGTCCGCTAAGCACTCGAGTCCCCATCCCTTGAAGGTGTGAGCCACGATCAGATAGGGCTCGTCAGGGTCTCGCTTGGAGTCGCGCAAGGCCTTCGTGACGAGCTCCATGTCGTGTCCCCCTAGGTCGAGGAGGATCTTGATGATGAGGTCGTCATCCATCGCCTCCAAGAGACCTTTTAGCTCGCCGTCTCTCTCTAACCATGCGCTGCGTATGCGCTCTGCATTGCGAGTGAGCGCGAGGAGTTGGAACTCATAGTCTGAGATGTCAGACTCGATGACAGCGCGGAGGCGATCGCCCCCTGCTTGTGAGAAGACCTCTTCACGCACCCGTCCGTGCCTCAACTGGATGACGCGCCAGCCATTGGCGAGGGCTGTTCTCTCGATGCGATCGCAGTCTGTTCCTTGCAACCCGCGCTCATTCGGCATGCGCGTGCCGTCGAGGTTTTGTCGGTTGTAGTCAATGATCCAGGTGACGTTGCCGAGCATGCGTTCGGCGAAATCAGGCATCGCTTCAAGGAGAGAGCCTTCACGGAACTCGGAGTCGCCGATCAGCGACCAGAAGTGAGCGTCCTCTGGGACCTCCCAGCCGTGGTCAGCCGCGTATCGATGGGCGAGCGCAAGATAGCCAGAGCAGACAGGCGGGATCCCTACGGTGCCTGAGGGGAGGAAGCGCCAGTTGTCAGGGTCGCTGGCAGCGTGGTAGCTCTGCATCGTGACCGGGCGCTCGCTTGACGGGAACTGACGCAGTCCAGCCATGACGTTCTCTGACTCCTCATCAGTGAACCAATCTGAGGAGTCGTTGCCTGAGAACCAGTTGACCTTCTCGTTGTGCTTGAGCAGGCCGATCAGGTGATGAAGGGCGTGATCGACAGGAGAGGCGTGCGGTTTGCAGCAGACATAGTCCTGCGGTTCACGCACCACGAGGTGGAGCGCGCTGAGCAAGTAGAGAGAGCTCGCGCAGCTCGCTGGATGCCCGCCGACCTTTGGGTCTCCTGGCTGCTTGTCCTTGCGATTGTTGGCGAGATGAATCATCGCCAGCATTTGCGCGAAGGCTCTCTCTGCGACGCGCTCCGAGAGGGTGGCGCTGGTAGTTTCGGTCTTGGGGTCAGTCACGGTCTTCATGGTGAGAGTAGAGTCTCCAACCCAGAGAATATCCGGCCTCACGAGCCCACGAAAGCGAATCAGCCGTTCATCTCGCCAGTCTTAGCCAATACATGAGAGTTAATGCCGTGAAGCCGTCTTCGAAGCCCCCTGCGTCGAGGTGTGCTTCGACCTCCTCGGGCGTGAAGCAGCGCGGGATGATGCGCTCTGCGGGGTCTAGATTTAGCTCTCCGACCTCCTCGCACCCTGTGGCTAGATAAGCGTGGGCGTAGTGGGCGCTGATTCCGTTCGTCGGATAGAAGCCCGGGAGCGGTCTCAGGACGCCTGGCTCATGGCCGGTCTCCTCGAGGAGCTCTCGACGTGCGCCGGCGGCCGGGTCTTCACCCTCGTTGAGGCGGCCTGCGGGGAGCTCCCAATGGGTCTTGCCATGTGGATGGCGATATTGACCGATGAGGACGAGCTTTCCATCGCTCCTGATCGGTAGCACGACCACCGCGTCCGTTATCTCGATCACGTGGTGTTCTTGTCGCTCGCCATCGCCGAGCTCGAGCCAGTCCCGACGGAGCCCGACCCACGGTGAGTCGTAGATCCTCTCACTTGAGCTGACCTTCAGGGGCTCGATGAACTCCGGCTCAGGAAGCCTCTTGTCATCACTCCTTAAGTCCTCGTCCCTCAAGTCATCGACTCCACTCCGGCGCGCCAGAGCTGCGCGTGTTGTTCAGTCATGGCTTCATGAGTGAACTCTTCGCTGACACGCTGCGCGTTCAGACTTCCAAGACGGCGACGTAAGCTCTCGTCCTTGATGAGCTCACGGAGCGTGGACTGCAGTCCCTTTGCGCCGGTCTCGAGGGGCGAGATGAAAGGGTGTTGCCGCTTGCCCAGGATGTGCTCTACATCACCGACGCGTGTCGTCGCGACTGGGAGCGAGCAGGCCATCGCCTCAAGGAGTGCGATGGGGTGCTGTTCGGAGTCAGAGGAGAGGGCGAAGATGTCCATGGCGCGCAGGTGCGCGCGCGGGTCTTGGAGGTGTCCGCTGAAGTGGACCTTTCCTTTGAGAGGGGATGAGTTGGCGAGCGCCTCAAGCGTTGCGCGCTCCTCGCCATCACCGAGGATGAGGAGGTGCAGGTCGTGCTCTTCAGCGAGCGGAGCTGCAGCCTCCAGCAGTCGGGCCGCGTTCTTGACAGGTCGGAGATGTCCCATGAAGCCGATGAGGCATGTGGACTGAGGGATGCCGAGCTCGTCTCTGAGCGCTGCGTTGCCATCAGCAGCCTCAAAATGCGTTGGGTCGATCCCGTTGGGGATTCGTTGAATCTTCTCCGGTCTGAGCTTCCACAGCTCAGTGGCTAGCTTCTCGAGCCGAACTGAGGGGACGATCA
Organism: Planctomycetota bacterium; assembly: GCA_028823185.1. Lineage (GTDB taxonomy): Bacteria > Planctomycetota > UBA1135 > UBA1135 > JAKVCE01. The sequence continues at coordinate 3,257 of JAPKBY010000104.1, read as the reverse complement.
CTCGGTGTGTCAGCGGCAGCAGCCTCCGTCTCCACCAGATCCGGCGACGCTTGAAGCGCTTCGCCTCGTCCATGTTGAATCCGTCCTCGTGGTGCAGCACCGGGACCTTGCAGCCGACCGCAGCCATCGCGCCATCAAGAGCGCCCCAGTTGTAGGTGCACACGAGGTCGGGGCTCTCCGCGCGGATGATCGCCCGAAGTCGCCTCACAGTCTTCATGGTTCCTGCTCGCGGTGGCGCCTCTAGCACGCGCACATCTTCGCGCTCGGGGAGCATATTGGCTGCGTCAGTGCAGCCATCGATCGCGATGATCGCGTGTTGATAGGAGTCGCCGAGCGCGTGAATCAGGCTCACGGCTCGCAGCTCAGGACCCGCTGGTGCGAAGGTGCTGAAGATGTGAAGGATGCGGGGAGCGCTCATCAGTCGCCGTAGACCCGGACGCTGCGATCGAGCAAGGCCTCGCGCTCTTCAACCGGTTGCCATCCGAGCAGCTCTCTGGCGGTCTCACAAGTGAACTCTCCGAAGAGTCCACGGGCGGCGAGGTCGCGATAAGAGGGGTAGGGGACCATGCGTCCACCGACGCGTTTGATGATCCACTTACCGATCTCGAGGATTTGTGAGAAGGCGAGAGAGCGGGGGTGAAAGTGCAGGTCTCTTCCGGTTGTACGTGCGAGCTCTTCAACGCATTCCGCTGCGGTGAGAGAGCTCTTCGCGGCGAGGTTAATGGCTTTAGCATTTAGCTCGGGTCCCTCGTGGAGTGCTGCGCGGAGCAAACCGTCAGCTACATCTTCTACGTCGACGAGCGGGAGGGGGTGATCACCTCGGCCCCAGCCGACGCAGTGGTTGTCGCTGACCCAAAGCCCATAGCCAGAGTGCTGCATGGGGGTCCCGGCGCCGATGACGATTCCAGGCCTCACGATGGTCGTATAGAGTCCGGTCTCTGCGGCTGCGGCGAGGACGGCTGCCTCGGCGGCTGCCTTTCCGCGCGTGTAGACCGCTCGCTCACCTGCGTGCGAGTCCGTGGCGATTGAATCTCTGATCTCTTCTCCAGCTCGGTTCGGACCTGTGTCTAGCGATGCGATCGAGGACACATAGATCAGTCGTCCTACGCCTGCACGGGCACAGGTCTCAGCGAGCGCGCGGCTGCCGCGCACCATGTGGCGTTCAGTGGTCTCCCAGTCATCTGCAGCTCCTGTTGCGAGATGGATGACACAGCGCGCCTCCTTCAGCTCGGGCTCTAGACCAGCTGGTTCGGAGAGCTCGGCTCGTCTCAGGCGCAGTGAGCCCTCGGCGATGGGTTTGTCGAAGGAGGGAGGGAGTCCGTGGGAGCGGCGGGAGAGGCATGTCACGGGGATCCCACGATCAAGGAGGCCTTTGACGAGGCGCCGGCCTATGAAGCCAGCTCCACCCAACACGATCACTTCGCCCGGCCTAAGAGGGGACTCACTCCAGGAGCTTGCGGCTCGACCCGGCTCTGAAGAGAGCTCGGCAGTGAATGGCTCACACCAGCTGAGGACCTCGGCGGCATCATCGCCGCTCGTGGGCAAGCTTGATCCGTCGCGAATGGCTTTGTGGAAGCCTTGGATCGAGGCCCGCATGCTGGCGAACCAAGGATCCTTTCGTTGTCCAAGTCCGACGGAAGCGAGGAGGTAGTTGATGGCTCCGCCAACTCCGGAGGAGATGTTTCCGCCAGCGCGTCCCAATGAGACGATGAAGCCGTTGAAGAACGGGAGCCAAGGAGACTTCCGCTCACAGGTGAGCGTGTCGTGGATGAAGTCTGCTTCTAGGCTTCCGTCTGTTCCGATGGCTACGAGACGTGAGCACTCGAAGTCTTGTCCGAAGCCGAGGGAGACCTCTGCTGTGGCGCGCTCTCCTTTGAGCGCACCAGAGAAGCGCGGATGGAAGATCTGGCCGGGAGCGAGCTCTCTCGATGAGAGCGGCCCGGCTTCTCCACCGATGAGCTTCCCGCAGAGCGCGTGGACTTGGGAGAGCGGGTGGGGGCCTTGTTCGAAGATGATGTTTTTAGGAGCGCGCAGCATCCAGTCATCGAGCCGCCCGGCGTCAAGCTGTCCTAGGGGCATGCTCCATGTCGCCTGCACGTGCTTGAGTTTTCCGATATGACCCGCTGCGAGCCTGGCTTCGAGGCGGGTGAAGGTCGGGTGGCAGCGGTGGTTGTGGTTCACTCCGAGCGGGAGGCCGCGCACTGCGGCGAGCGCGGAGAGCTCAGCGGCTTCTTCAGAGGAGAGCGCGAAAGGCTTCTCGACGAAGGCGCCGATCCCGAGCTCTAAGAGCTCACGCAAGATCGCGGTGTGGGTCGGCGGCGGCGTGAGGATGTGCGCGATGTGGACGTCGTGCTCTGCGAGCGCGGCGACGCTGGAGGAGACATTGGGGACGCCATGCTGACGGGCGAGCTGTTCTGCGGCTTCGATCCTCGAGTCCACGAGGACGACGACCTCGACTCCAGGGGTGGAGGCGAGGACTTCTAGGTGAGCGCTGCAGATCGCGCCGCAGCCCACCAGGGCGACCCGTGTGGGTCCGTCGATGTTATTGAGAGTGGAGGAGTTCAAAGGCTTCTAAGAAGAGTTCGGCTCTGAGGGGGTAGCTGGTGAACGGCCTACCTTGATTCATGGTGCCGCTGCGCCCCATGCGGGAACGGATGCCTAAGGAAGAAGCATGTCTTCTCGAGGCAACTACAGTGAGAGACCCTTCTGGGCTATTCTCGTAAGTGTTTATAGAACAGTAGTTTGAGTTAAACGAGGGGAAATGGACGCATCTGTGAGGGGACCAGCCTCAAATTTTCAGCTGCTTGACTCATGAAATCGGGGCCGCTTGACGAAAGAAGGTATCTCCTCCTTCTTGGGGCCCGTCTCAGCGCTTCGGCGTTGGGGTCGGGCCCTCTTTTTTTGTGCTCAGGTCTTCTAAGGGGTCTGAGTCAAATTTCTCTCAGATCTGCTCATGTCCTTGGGCTGCTTAGACGAAAGAAAGTATCTCCTCCTTTTGGGCCCGTCTCATCGCTTCGGCGTTGGGGTCGGGCCCTCTTTCATTCAAGGCTCTATTCAATCAAGGCCCGCTTCATTCAAGGTCTAGTGCTGGTTTGCCCCTGTGGCTCTGAAGCTCCTCTGGTGAGGTGTCTGCGTTTTGGGAACCCTGGGAAAGTGGCGAGTGATCTCTAATGGATCGGGGCCCATAGGACGAAAGATGGGCTATCTCCTCCTTTTGGGCCCGTCTCATCGCCTCGGCGTTGGGGTCGGGCCCTCTT
>JAPKBY010000103.1 GCA_028823185.1 Planctomycetota bacterium | reverse complement strand
GAAATAGGCCGCGCTCTCTGCATCGAGTCGGTGGCGATGATCCGCGCTCGCATCTTGCCCGACGCCTCTCAGGGGAGACAAGAGGATGCTGATTAGGAGAGGTGCAGCGAGGATCGCTAGCAGCGCGGCGACTCGAGGCGCGTAGCGAACTCCACTGCGTTGATCTCGGCGCAGAAGAAAGAGACATGTGATGAGCAGCGGTATCAGGAAGACGGTGAAGAGCCGCGCCCGGGCTCGCGTCCCTGAAGAGAGCTCTGGCAGGTTCTGTGTACGAGACGCGCTCACACGTTGAAGGAGGACGCGATCTGATGAAGTCAGGCTATCTAAGAGGACTCGCACTAAGGCGAGGTGACTGAAGCGCTCATCAGCGAGGTGCGTGTCCGCGAGCGGGCTGCTGCTGCCGAGGATCAGCGCTCGCCCTCTGAGAGGGTCTTCATGAGTTAAGAGCGCAGCGATTGGAGCGCGCGATGCCGGCACCCCCTGGAGCTCTGCGAGCTGCTTCAGGCTGATCAGTGAGCTAGGAGCTGTAGCCAGGACAGCGCGAGGGCTCGAGGTCGCGAGCACCTCTGCCCGGAAGCCGTGCTCGCTGAGGCGTCCAGGGTCGAGCTCGAGCGCGGTCGCTGAGTCAAAGAGGAGAGAGCCATTGGGTTGATCTTCGAGGACGCGGAAATCTTGGTTGGGCGCAGGCACAGCCAGGAGGTGGGGAGCCGCCAGGCTCTCCTCTTCGGAGATCGGGATCGCGTCGCTCAATGGATCGAGCAAGACGCCCTGCCTCGCTCCTGCGCCGAGTGAGCCCAGCGCGCTGCTAAAGCCAGAGGACGAGCTCAGTCGGACGAAGGTCTCACCCTCGCTGCGTCCGAAAGCGGAGCGCGTCGAGCTGCCTGCTAGGAGGATTTCACCTCCGCGTCGCATGTGCGCTTCGAGCTGCGCCAGAGCTCGCGCAGAGACATCTTTCGGTTCGATCCAAACGATGAGGTCTGTCGGGCCATGCTCGGAGAGATCAGCTATGGAGGCTCGCGTGACCTCAGCGCGGTCCTTCAGCAGGCTCGCTAGCGCAACGAAGCCTTCTGGAGCGTCGAGCAAGACGCGCGGCTTCGTGGGGGAGGCGAGCTCCTCAAGGTGAGTGAGCAGCAGCAGAGGGAGGTCGGCTGTGTGTGTGGGGAGCAGACCGTTGCGAATAGATGCAGGGCTCGCTCCAAGGGTGAAGCGAAGGCTTGAAGTGAACTCTGACTCGGACCACTGGTCATCGAGGATGAATGGGACGCGCGTTGTGCGGTGCCCGAGCTCTGAGCGGTGCGCTTGAAGCTGCGGCGAGTCTTCTGGGTGATGGACGCTGAGGTGGAGCCTCTGAGGTCGCGCAGCTCTGAGGGCCTCGAAGGCGGCGCGGACTCGCGGCTCCAGCTCTCGGAGCTCTGGTGGGAGCTGTGACTTAGGTGTCACCCAGTATTCGATGGTCGCGTGAAGGTCTCCCGTGAGCAGGCTCTCTAAGCGAGCGCTCGCGTCTGCGTCGAGGTGAGCGACCTTTGATCGCGCCGGCTCTATCGAGAGCGTGGGGAGGTCGACGATACGAGCCGCAGCAGAGACTGCGAGGAAGGCCAGTCCGAGGGCGAGCCAAGGGGTAGGTTGGCGAAGGCGCACGATCAGTCGCGGATGTTCCTGACAGCCCACGCGTTGGCTGCGAGGAAGACGAGTGAGGTGCCGATGAACCAGGCGCTATGGCTCAATCCGATGAAGCCGTCTCGGAAGGCGTCGAAGCGCACGAGGGCCGAGAGATGCTCTGCGAGGTTTGAGCCGAGCGCGAGCTCGGGCGCTAGGCCATCTAGGACAGCGACGAGGCGCGGAGCACCACTAGCGAGCAGGAGGATGCTGCCTGCGCAGCCAGTCAAGAAGGCGACGACCACCTCTTTCGTGAGGCTGGATAGGAACAGAGCTTGAGAGAGGAGCAGAGAGCCCAAGAGGAGCGCGCCGAGGTATCCAGAGCAGATCAGCCCTAGGTCAGGTGCTCCGAGGGAGTAGAGGAGGGCGATCGCGGGCGTCGTGCCGAGGAGGAAGAGTGACCAGATAGCCATCCCAGCGATGTATTTCCCGAGGACGAGCTCTGTGGCTGTGAAAGGGAGCGTGACCCAGAGTTCGAAGGTGCGACGGCGGCGCTCTTCTGCCCAGAGTCGCATGGCGAGCGCGGGGAGGAGCAGCGCAGCGACAGCTGGGAGCCAGCGGAAGAGCGGGTTCAGATCAAGCCTGCCGGCGATGAAGAACTCCGTCGTGAAGAGAGAGAGCAGCACGAGCAAGGAGGCGGCCGTCGCGACATAAGCGACGGGAGCGTCAAAGAGCGCACGCAGCTCTCGACGGGCAATGAGGTTCACTGCTCTCATGAGCTCACCTCAGCGCGGGGAGCACGCGCAGCTTCTAGGATGAGACCTTCGAGGTCAGTGCCAGCCTCGCTCGCACGTTGGCGGAGGACCTCAGTCTCTTCATTCAAGAGGAGCTTGCCGTGATTGATCATCAAGATGCGGTCGCAGACTCCGACGACCTCAGCGAGGACATGACTGGAGAAGAGGACCGCGCGTCCCTCTCTGAGAATGTTGAGGTGCTCTCGGAAGGCAGCGACTTGCAGTGGATCGAGGCCGTGGGTGGGTTCATCAAGGAGCAAGACCTTTGGGTCATGCAGCAGAGATGCAGCGAGTGAGATGCGGCGTCGGTAGCCCTTTGAGCAAGTGCCGATTCGTTGGTCGAGGACTGAGCTGAGCTCGCAGCGCTCAACTAGCTGGGAGCAGCGGGCGCTCAAGGTGGCAGCGTCGAGGCCATGAGCCTCCCCGCAGAACTTCAAGAAAGCCCTCACCCGCATCCCGTCGAAGAGCGCGTCATGCTCCGGCAAGTAGCCGATGGAGCGGCGAACGGCTAGGGGCTCAGCGCTGACATCGTGCCCTGCGACCGTGAGCTTCCCTCCAGAGAGGGGGAGGTAGGTAGAGAGCATTCGTAGAACGGTCGTCTTCCCAGCCCCGTTTGGGCCCAAGAATCCGACCACCTCTCCCGCCGAAACCTGGAAGGAGATGGAGTCTACAGCGCACTTCTCGCCATAGTTTCGGGTGATAGCCTCTGCACGGATCATCAGACAAGGGTAGCCCGCAGGAACGGCGAGGGGAATCGGCTATCCTCTGGGACTCAATAGTCTTCTAGAACGTCTGACCGAGCCCACCGGAAACAACCTCATGATCCAGTCCGCGACCAGTAACAATCCCCTCTATGCCCACGGCACCCCGCCCCGCTTCGAGGAGGTCACTCCTGAACATGCGAGCGAGGCCGTCCCGGTCCTCTTAGAGCAGGCTGCAGCTGACTTCAGCGCCTTTGAGGAGTCTGTAGAGTCGACCTGGGAGGGCATCTTTGAGCGCTTGCGAGAGCTCACAGAGCCCCTCGGCTATGCCTGGCACATCACCGGGCACCTGATGGGAGTGCGCAACTCTGACGAGCTGCGGGCCGTTCACGAGGAGCTGCAGCCCAAGGTGATCGAATTCTTCACCTCTATGGGACAGAGCACGGCGACTTATGCGGCGCTCGAAGAGCTGATGAAGGGTGATAGCTGGACCGCGCTGGACTCAACACGACAGCGCCTCGTTGAGAAGGAGCTCTTGGGCATGAAGCTCTCGGGCATCTCTCTCAAGGGAGCAGAGAAGGAGCGCTTCAATGAAATCCAGAAGGAGCTCGCTGAGCTCTCGACAGGCTTCTCTAACGCTGTCCTCGATAGCCGCAAGTCCTATGAGATGATCCTCACGGACTTGGCTGATGTGGAGGGCTTTCCCGAGACGCTGCGTCAAACAGCAGCCGCTGCAGCAAAAGAAAATGGACATGATGACGCGACGCCTGAGGCTGGTCCGTGGCGCATCTCTCTTGATGGCCCCGTCGCCGGTCCCTTCCTCATGCACTGCAAGAGCTCTGCTCTTCGTGAAGAGGTCTATCGCGCCTTGGTCACCGTGGCCTCCACGGGAGAGCATGACAACAAGCCTCGTATCGATCGCATCTTGACGCTCCGTCGCGAGAAAGCCCAGCTCCTCGGATACAGCTCACACGCTGAGATCTCTCTGGCGACAAAGATGGCAGAGGATGTTGACTCTGTTGATGCACTGACCGCAGAGCTGCGCGCTGCAGCGATGCCAAAGGCGAAAGAAGACCACGCAGAGCTCGTTAAGTTCGCCAGAGAGCAGACAGGAGATGCGGATCTAGAGCTCGCAAACTGGGACGCTGGCTTCTGGGCAGAGCGTATGCGGGAGAAGCAATACGACATCTCAGATGAGGAGCTGAGACCTTATTTCCCCTTCCCCAAGGTGCTTGAAGGCCTCTTTAGCATCACCAAGCGCCTCTTCGACGTCGACGTCGTAGCGGCTGACGGGGAGGTGCAGGTCTGGCATCCGGACGTGCGCTACTTCAGGATCAAAGACGCGAAGGGAGAAGACATCGCGTCCTTCTACCTCGATCCCTTCTCACGCCCCGCGGACAAGCGCGGGGGGGCATGGATGGACAACCTCATCGGGCGCGCTCCTCTCAGTGATGACAGCCTCCGGCTCCCGACCGCTGTCCTCGTCTGTAACCAGACACCTCCGGCAGGGGAGAGACCTTCACTCATGACACACCGTGAGGTCGAGACACTCTTCCATGAGTTCGGTCACGGTCTTCAGCATATGTTGACGACTGTTGATGTCCCGCAAGCTGCGGGTATCGAGAGCGTCGAATGGGATGCGGTCGAGCTGCCGAGTCAGTTCATGGAGAACTGGACTTATCACGAAGAGACAGTCATGGGCTTCGCAGGTCACTTCGAGACCGGCGAGTCGCTCCCCAAAGATCTCTTTGATCGCCTCGTCGCGGCGAAGAACTATCGCTCCGGCTCGGGCGTCTTGCGTCAACTCTACTTCGGTCACTTGGACATGGAGCTTCACCACCGCTACGACCCGTCTAGCGATGAGACTGTGGCTGAGGTGAAGGAGCGAGTCGTGAGCTTCTCGACTGTCGTCCCGCCGCTAGCCGAAGATCACTTCGAGTGCAGCTTCAGCCACATCTTCGCTGGGGGCTACTCGGCAGGTTACTACAGCTATAAGTGGGCCGAGGTTCTGTCCGCGGACGCCTTCAGCGCCTTCGAGGAAGCTGGGCTTGACGATGAGGCAGCGATCGAAGAGATGGGACGCAAGTTCCGTGACACGGTCCTAGCGCAAGGTGGCAGCCGTCACCCGATGGAGATCTTCCAAGATTTCCGCGGTCGTGGGCCGTCTACAGACGCTTTGAAGCGCCACACAGGGCTCGTCTAGGCTCAGCGCTTGCGCAGGAGATAGAGCCCGCTCTTGCCTGGCAGGACGATATCTAGGTCGCCGTCGGCGTCCATGTCACGGACGATGGGGTAATGGCCAGCGCCGACCTCACCGCCCTTGGTGAGGACGGTGCGGGTGAATTTGGACGTCTCTGAGCTGTAGGAGTAGGTGCAGACGATCAAGGGCTCTTCGCCGCCCGGGTCGTGACCGTTGTGAGCGTAGCGACGTTTGCCAGTGACGACCTCGCTCTGGCCGTCGCCGTCGAGGTCAGCGAGGGTGAGCCCATGAGCTTGAGACCATGAGTCATCGACCGTGTGGCGTGTCCAGGTGCGGCCACCATCTTTATCCCGGCCCTGTTTGAGCCAGTAGAGACCGAAGTCATGACCCATGCCCCAGAAGACGTCGACGAGACCGTCGCCGTCAAAGTCATGAGCGATGATTGAGATGCCAGCGGAGCCGAGGCTCCACTCAGCCTTGTGCTCCCACTCACCTTTGAGTGGATCCTTAGGAGCTTTGAACCAACCGTCGGGACCAAGGACATCAGCGCGGCCATCTCCATCAAGGTCTCCAATTCCAATCCCGTGACCGCCGCGTTCCTCTGAGATGACGCGAGGAATGAGCGCGCCCTCTTCAAGTCTGAACCAGACCGTCCTACCCATGACGTTGGGGACAAAATCGAGGGCGCCATCTCCGTCGACGTCGGCGGCGAAGGCGGTCTCCATGTTTCCGGGGCGGTCGACCTCATGGGTCTCCCACTCGCCGGCTTCCTCGCCGGGGTTTCTTCGCCAAAAGACCGCTCGGTCATGCCAGCTGCAGGAGACCACATCGATCCAGCCATCAGCGTCTACGTCGATGGGGACGTCGGCGAAGTCGACTCGATAGCCGCCGACAGCTTTGATCGGGCTGACGGGCTGAGGTCCCCAATTAGGTGCCTCATACCAAGAGTCACCGCTGATGATGTCGAGGTCGCCGTCTCTGTCAAAATCTGCGACTCCGCAGGCTTCAAAATCTGACTCTTCGCTGATGTGAATCAGCTCGTAGTCAGGATGAATGACTTCAGGGGCTTGAATGCTGAGCAGGAGGAAGGAGGTGAGGAACATTCGTGAAAGGATAGTACCTCTCTGCTATTTCAGCCCGGACCTAGAGTGTTTACCCTCTCTCGCAATGAGCACATCCAATGGAAACCTCTTCGTACGTGGCGCAAAGATTGTTGAAGCGAGCGGGGTCTCCACGGAAGACCTTCTGATCGTCGGAGGGGTCGTGAGCGCCCGGGGCGTCGGCCTTGACCTTCCAGAGGGTTGTGAAGAGATCGACGCGCAGGGGAAGCTCGTCTTTC
>JAPKBY010000102.1 GCA_028823185.1 Planctomycetota bacterium | reverse complement strand
GCGGTGCCTGCGCCCTCTGAATCGACCCTTGAGATGTCGACAAAGACCTTGAGGTGCTCTTCTACGAACCTTCTGACGGTAGCGCGCCGCTCCAGGTAGGACTGTGAGTCCGGGCTCTCTGTCGTGGGTATGACCGCTTCGGTCTTGATCCCGAATACGGATTTTTGAGCGGCGAAGGGGAGCGTCCAGTCTCCTGGGCGAGCGCCTGCTGTGCTCGCGAGGTTTACCAGAGGGAGCTCGATCTCTAGCTGGCCCAAGTCTCTGCTGGTAGCGGTGATCTCTAGCTCTGCCTCTGCGGGCGCCTCATCCGTTAGCCGGAGCCCGTTCGCTGTTAGCTCATCTAAGAGAGAGAGGCGAACGACGCGGCTCTTGCGATCCTCGGGCCCGAGGGTGATCGGCGCAAAGCCTAGCTGGAGCTCCCCGTTACGAAGGAGCTGTATTTGTGCCGCTGGGCCATCGACGAAGACGGTGGTTGGGCGGAAGACAGTCCTGTCGAGGTGGAGCTCGAAGCGGGGGTCTAAGGCTTCATCGTTGACGACGAGGTGTTGAGGGGAGAGATCTATGCGTTGGCTCGCGGTGCGTTCGAGGCTGAGAACAGGGAGGCGGTCATCTGCCCAAACGATCCTGACGCGGACGTCAAGTTGTTCGCCGCCGCAGACGAAGCGGACATCTTCAATGGCGAGGCCTAGTTCGCTGGCTTTGAAGCCTTCTTCGATGGTGTAGCTGCCACCTAAGCCGAGACTGGTGATGCGGTCTATCTCCGCTCTGGGGCCTGAGATGAGCACCTTTAGACGCTCATCAGGGCTCGGGGTGCGGAGATGTGTGTCATCGGTGGGCATGAGCGCGAGGATCGTGCCGGGTGAGAGTGAGGCCTCAACAGAGGGGGCGGCACCTCTGATGCTAAGCCAAGCCTCCGTCTCGATCGTTATGTCGTTGTAGGCGAGGAGCAGCCAAGCGTTCGCTAAGAAGAGCGCGGCGACCTTGCGGCCTAGATCTTGGAAGAGGACCGCTCCGACGAATGAGGAGAGCTTGGCGAGGGCTCCCGCGCTGCGACGATCGGAAACCCTCTGGTTGGGGTCGAGGGCGCCGAGGCGGTTGCGTAAGAGGCCTTCGAGGCGCTCATGGTCCACATTCCTTTGCATGGCGCCGCTCTCGCAGACGCTGATCTCTCCGGTCTCTTCGCTGACGGCGATCGTGAGGGCGTCTGTCTCTTCGGAGAGTCCTAGCGCCGCACGGTGACGAGTCCCGGTTGAGGTGTGAACCTCGATGCTCTCAGTCAGAGGGAAGATGCAGGACGCTGCGATCAAGCGATCGTGGTCAATGACGACGGCGCCGTCGTGCAGTGCGCCGCCTGGTTGGAAGATTCCTTGGAGCAGGCGGCGATCGACGTGGCTTTGAATGCTGACCGCGTTCTGGGTCCAGGCGTCGAGCGGGGTTGTGCGTTGGAAGGCGATCAGCGCGCCATGCTTGCGCTTAGCCATAGCGATCATGGCTGCTGAGACTTCGCTGACGGCCTCTGGGCGTTCACCGCGTAAGAGCCTAGCGAGCTTGTTCTGTTCGCCCAGTCGGGCGACCCCTCTGCGCAGCTCCGGTTGGAAGAGGATCACTAGGATCATCACCACATAAGGCGTGCTCCCGCGGAGGATGTGTTGTAACTCCTCCAGCTCAAAGACTTGGGCGACTCCCCAGAGTCCGAGGGCGATCACGGCGAAGGCGACGACGAGGCCGCGAACGATCCCGCTTCCGCGCGTCGTCTTCATGAAGCCGAGGAAGAAGTAGATCCCTGCAGCTAGGAGGACGGCTTGAAGGCCCCAGACACCCCATCGGTCCATGTTTAAGAGCTCCTAGGGATGAGGGCTTCGTCAGGGAATAGCGCGCTGTGAACCAGCAGTGACTGGCGGGTCGCGGCTACATCGTGCACGCGGAGCCAGCTCGCCCCGCCGTGAACACAGCTCAACTGAGCTGCGATCGTGCCGCCTAAGCGCTCCGTAGGAGCGCTGGCTGCTTCGACACCAGCTTTGGCAGAGAGTTGGGCGATGAAGGATTTTCTAGACACGCCGAGGAGGAGAGGGAGCCCGAGGGAGCGGAGGCTGGGGAGGCTCCTCAAGAGCTCGAGGTTGTGCTCGAGTGTCTTGCCGAAGCCAATCCCGGGGTCGATAAGGATCTTATGCCCCTCGATCCCTTCCTTCAAACACGCATGCGAGCGATCGCGTAGGTGATCCATTACTTCTCGAACGACATCCCGGTAGAAGGGCTCTTCCTGCATGTCGCGTGGGGTGCCGCGCATATGCATCAAGCAGATATTGACTCCTCGTTGGGCGATGAGCGGGATCATCTCTGCGTCCGCTAGTCCTGCGCTCACATCATTGACCATGCTGGCCCCAGCATCGATCGCAGCGGCTGCGACCTCTGCTTTTTGAGTGTCGATGCTGATGGGGCATGAGGTCTCGTTGCTGAGAGCTGCGATGACGGGGATGACTCGTTGGAGCTCTTCCTGGACATCCACTCGGTCAGCTCCAGGACGCGTCGATTCTCCTCCGATGTCCAGCAGCTCACAGCCTTCGCTCACGAGCTGAAGCGCGTGGTCTACCGCCTTTCTAGGGTCAGAAGGAGAGTGATACTTGCCGCCGTCAGAGAAGCTGTCCGGCGTGACATTGACGACACCCATGATCTTGAGCTGAGGAGCCTCTGCGGTCGCATTCGCCCACGCAGCGACAGCTCGTTCAAAGAGCTCGCTTCCATGGGAGAGGGAGTCGTCGAAGTCTACGAGGAGCTCAGCTCTTGGATCAGAGCTCTGGACGTGAGTGAGCGAGTGAATGAGCGCGCGCTCTGCTTCTGTGAGATTGGCAGCCGAGAGCCCTATCCTCATCAGGCCCGCGGGCGCTGACAGAGGGAGGGCTCGGATGCAGAGTCTGTTGGACTCAGCGTCACATGTGGCGGAAGGGAGCCCTAGAGCTCTGTTCTCCGCCGTCTCTTTCATGCTGGAGAGAGCCCCGGTTCACCGGGTAAGTCACCTGTGAGTCCGTCTGCATTCGGGACCTCTTCATTCGAGGAGGGCTCCTCCGTCGCACCGGGGACTTCAATGGGAGCTGGCTCTATGAGGTCCTCTTCCACTCGGATGTCGTCGACCGGGACTCCATCAAGGAGCTTGTCGATCTCATCGCTGCTGAGCGTCTCGAAGCGCATGAGCCCGACCACGAGCTGTTTGATCTCGTCGTGATGTTCAGTGATGACGGACTCGGCGAGCTCGTAGGCTTCTTTTAAGAGGAGCTTGACCTCCTCGTCGATCTCGCGAGTGGTCTCTTCCGAGTGGAAGCGACTCGCCATCAGCTCTGTTCCGAGGAAGTCAGAGCCTTGCCTCTCGGCGTAATTGATCGGGCCGATCTTGGTGCTCATGCCTAGCTCTGAGACCATGGCGCGTGCGAGGTCTGTGGCACGCTTGATGTCATCTGAAGCACCGGCAGAGATGTCACCGCAGAAGATGTCCTCTGCGATGCGACCTCCGAAGAGCACAGCGAGCTGACTCTTCAAGCGCTTCTTCTGCATGTGATAGCTCTCCTTGTCCGGGAGTATCATCGTAGAGCCGAGGGCGCGTCCACGCGGGACGATCGTGACCTTATGGGGGCGATCTGTGTTCTCGAGCTTCGCAGCGACGACAGTGTGACCTGCCTCGTGGTAGGCGGTGATCTCACGATCGACCTCTTCCATCTTGCGTGACTTCTTCTGCCTGCCGTAGCGCACCTTGTCGCGGGCCTCGTCGAGATGCTCTTGCTTGATCTCTTCGCACTTCTGCAGAGCCGCCATGATCGCGGCCTCATTGACGGCCGCAGCTAAGTCGGCGCCAGAGTATCCAGGTGTTGAGCGAGCGAGAGAGATGGTGTCGATGTCCTCGGCGTGCTTCACTTTCTTCAGGTGGACCTTGAGGATAGCCTCTCGTCCCTTGACGTCCGGGAGGTCGATCACGACCTCACGGTCAAAGCGACCTGGGCGCAAAAGCGCCGGGTCTAGGACGTCAGGTCTGTTGCTCGCGGCCAGGACGATGATGCCTTCGTCGGTTCCGAAGCCGTCCATCTCAACTAGGATCGCGTTGAGGGTCTGTTCGCGCTCGTCGTGTCCGCCGCCCATACCGCTGCCGCGTCTGCGGCCCACGGCGTCGATCTCATCAAGGAAGAGGATGCAGGGGCTGTTCTCGCGCGCGGTCTTGAAGAGGTCGCGCACACGGCTTGCGCCGACGCCGACGAACATCTCTACGAAGTCCGAGCCAGAGATGGCATAGAAGGGGACCTCTGCCTCACCTGCGATGGCCTTCGCGAGGAGGGTCTTGCCACAACCCGGGGTGCCGACGAGCAAGATTCCGCGCGGGATGCGTCCACCGATGCGGGTGAAGCGTCCGGGGTTCTTCAGGAACTCGACGACCTCTCGGACCTCGTCTTTGGCCTCTTCAACTCCGGCCACATCGTTGAAGGTGACGTTGGTGTGGTTCTCTTTCTGATAGAGCTTTGCGCGACTCTTTCCGAAGTTCATCATGCCGCCCGCGCCTCCTTGGCTGCGAAGATGGCGCATGTAGAAGACGATGAAGAGGACAACCAGGATGAAGGGGCCATAGACAAAGAAGAGAGACTGCATGAGGTTGCTGTCTTCTGCTGATGTCGAACCACGCTCTTCCGAGAGGTCGAAGGGCAGGTCTTCTGCGATGATGCCGAGCTCTGAGAGGGTGCCCGTGAAGGCGGCGAGGTCATCAATGCCTTCGATGTTGAGCCAAATGGACGAGGGCTCCTTCGGCATGTAGTAGGACTTGGTGCTCCCGTTGCGTTGGCCCTTGGTGTAGACATGGACGAGCGTCGTCACCTCTTGGCTGGGGCGGCTGATGCTGGCTACAGCGGTGCCCTCGCTGCGCTCGATCTCTTCGTCGTTGGCGATGATGAGTCTTGCAGCTCTGGGTGTGTAGTCGCCTGCTTTGACCGCCTTGTCGAAGAGGCTCGTGGCGATGGGGCGCGGCGGTCGCTGCGCCTTGAGGTCACGGAACTCTCTCTCCCGCTCGTCGAGGTTGTGGAAGCGGACCTCGAAGGCAGCCCCGTCGGGTGTCCCGTCGGTGATACGACCTGTCACTCGATCGCCTCGGAACTCTTGACGCTCGATGCGTCCAAGGTGGAGGTCGTGGAGGTATTGGTCTTGCGAGAGCTTCTTGGGCGCTGACAACTCTTGGCCTCCGACGTAGGCGAGAATTGCCACGAGGAGGGTCAGGAAGAGCAGGAAAGACGCGAAAGACTTGCCTTTGCGGGCGTTCGGGTCACTGGGGACGTTGGGATCTTCAGCCATGGATCGACTATCGGCAGGATGGGGGGGTAGAGGTTGAGGCCCGAATGAGGCTCGCAGCGAATCTCCTCAGCAATGCAACCACCCGGGAGTGCTCATTAAAGCAATTTGAGTTGGCGGACGGGGACATGCTTTGGCTTTCAGTCGCTTCTTGGCCCTATACGCATGAAATCGTGTATCTATCCATCGAAACTAGAAAGGAATTCTAGTTTGTCCAATCTTGTGTGAAGAGATCCACGATGAGGATCTCTGCGAGCTGACGCAGGGCACGTTCTCGCGCCGCGCGCTCACCCCTGGAGTCGCCAATCGCATATCCCACGGTCGCTTGAGCCGTGATGGGGGTCGATATTCGCTCTCCGCTTGAGCGCCTGACGACCCAGGCTTCTGCGGTGACTTGGACCCCAGACTCCAGGATTTGGTTCTTAGGGTTTCGGATCCCTCTGACGCGGTTGAAGTCCACCAGGCGTCCCTCAATGACTAGCTCGGATTGCTCTGGAGCGACGAGGTGAAGGGGGACGCGGTCACGAACCTCTCTCGTGAGGCTGCTCTGGAGTGCGCGCTCAAGGTCCGGCTCTCGCGTGTCATTCGCGAAGATCTCAACCGCGACCTCAGAGTAACCCTCTGGGGCAGTCAGACCGATGTTGTAGTGACAGCTCGGGGAAGGAAGCGCCAAGCAGAGGATGGCGCCCAATGTGCCTAGGGCGGATCTCATGAGTCCTCGGCAGGAATCTCTGGCATGAGCGCTCGGGCGGCTGCGATCAGGTCAGCGTCATTGGCATTCATGGCTAGCCCTAGGGCGCGTTCAGCGTGATAGATCATCCCTTCGTTGTTCTCCACGCGCTCGTAAAAGCGAGCTATGCCGAGGTCGCTTGACGAGAGGCGCCGTAGGCATTCGACTCGACCCTCTAAGACATCCGTCATTAGGGAGTGTTCAGGGAATCGAATCATCCAATCTTCTAGCTCTCCAAGGGCTAATAGGAGTCCTTTTCGGTCGTATTCGGGGCTGTCTAATAGCTCGAGGCGAAGCATTGGGATTCGAGCTTGCGCGAGGGTCCGAAGCGGACTTGCAGGGTGGTAGAGCACGAGGTCTGAATAGCGCTCGATGGCGAGCAGGTTTAAGCGATCTTCTCCGTAGAGCTCTCCGAGGCGCAGATAGGCTTCATCACAGCTAGGCAGGGTTGGATGGGTGAGGACTAAATACTCAAGACAGGCGAGGCCTTCGGCGCGTGCAGGCCAGAAAACCCACCAGCTGCGTTCGTCATTCGAGAGACTCAAGCCCGCCTCGAGGAGGAGGCGACCAGCGAGCGCACGCTCGTGATGGAGAGGGAATCG
>JAPKBY010000101.1 GCA_028823185.1 Planctomycetota bacterium | reverse complement strand
GCCCCGACAGTTGCGATTGAGCTGAGCTATGGCGGCCGCAAGGCGGTCATCTGCACCGACTGTGGGCACCCTCGAAACGACGTCGCGCCTCCGCTCAGAGGCGCTCATGTCCTCGTCTTAGAGTTCAACTACGACCCTGAGCTCCTCGCCGCAGGCCCCTATCCACCGAAGCTTCAAAAGCGAATCAGATCGGACCATGGGCACCTCTCGAACGGACAGGCCCAAGAGCTCTTGCGCGATCTAGTCACGCCTGACCTCCACACTCTCGTGCTCGCCCACCTCTCCAAGAAAACGAACAGCCCAGAGCTAGCTCTCGCAGCAGCACGCGCGACGCTCGAAGACCTCGGCCGGTCGGACGTTGAGGTGCTCGTCGCCGCACAACACGAGATCGGACCCAACCTAAAGGTCTAAGGACTCAGGCGAAGAAGCGGAAGCGCACGATCGCTCCGATGGCGAGGAACGCGTCCTTGAGCCCGATCTTCTTCCCCTCATCATAGCCGCGGCTGTCATAGCTGATCGGCACCTCGACCACGCGCAGCTTGCGCCGTGCAAACTTCGCGGTCATCTCAGGCTCAACGGTGAAGGTCCTAGATTTGATGTCTAGATCACGCGCCACGTCAGCGCGCATGAGCTTGTAGCAAGTCTCCATATCCGTGAGCCGCAGCCCAGTGAAGAGGTTGCTAACACGTGTGAGTGTGCGGTTTCCGTGATAGCGCCAAAAGTTCACCTCTAGGGTGTAGGCGCCGCCCAAGAAGCGGCTCCCGTAGACGACATCTGCCTCGCCAGCCTCGAATGGAACAAGCAGCTTCGCGTACTCAGTCGGGTCATACTCGAGGTCTGCATCTTGGATCACGACGGCATCGCCTTCGACGTTCTGGAAACCTGTCCGCAGAGCCGCTCCCTTGCCGCTGTTCGTCTCGTGACGAAAAGCACGCACCTCCGGGTGCGCAGCTTCGAGCTCAGCGATGATCTCAGGGGAGCTGTCTTGTGAGCAATCGTCAACGAGGATCAGCTCCTTCTCATAAGGTGTCGCGAGGACCCGCGCCACGATCTCTCGCAGCGTGGCCTCCTCATTGTAAACCGGCATCACAACAGAAAGTTTCATAGCAAAGACTACCTGTGAGGCTCCGGTCCGGCGTCGGTGAGTCCATCAAAGAGCTCTGCGAGACCGAAATCTCTCAGCACGCCTTCGTGAAGCTCCTTGTACCCAGCTTCATCTTCCACGCACCAAGCAGGCTTCAAGAAGAGGCGGAAGATCTCCTCATCGGACCGCTCACGGGTCGCCTGCACCTCTCGACGGCGCTCCATCCAATGATCCCAATCTCCCAAGAGATCATTCAAGCCGATCAGGTCTGCCGTAGCAATTCGAGTCAGCGGATAAGTGCTCTCTGCGCCACCCCTCGCTCGCTCCCACATCTTGCGTACAGGCCCGGTAGAGTCAGCCTGAGCCCGCTCAATGCGAAAGGGAGCGTCATCTTCGATACCTCCGCAGACAAACATGCGCCTGACAGCCAAGGCTAGGAGCGCAGGGAAAGCTTTCCCGAAGGCCTCGTCGCCGTAATTCTTAAAGCAAACCAAGAGCGGGTTGCGAACCTGCAAGAGCCTGACCATCTCAGGCGGCAAGCGCTTGCTCGTGCTCGAGTGATGGTGATAGCAGACAGCCTTCGGCGTGTAGATGACCTCGTGTCCAGCGATCCACGTCCGCCATCCCAGGTCCACATCTTCGTAATAAGCGAAGAACTCCTCATCGAAGCCGTTCAACTCTTCGTAGATCGCTGCGTCCATCGCCATCGCTCCACCGCAGGCGAAGAGCGTCTTACGAGCCCAGTCATGCTCGGGACCCGGGTCCTCGAGATATCCGCGCTGAATCCCGATGCCGTGGAAGTTCATTCCACCGCCTGCAGAGTTCATGAGCTTTCCGTCCCAGGAGTACATCTTCGCAGTCGTAGCGGCGCACTCGCCTCGCGCGATCGGCGACACGAGCTCTCGAAGCCACGCCTCTTCTACGCGCATATCATTGTTCAAGAACACGACGACCTCTGGAGAGCTGGAGGCCTTGACGCCTTGATTGCAGCCCTTGCTGAAGCCCGCATTCT
Source organism: Planctomycetota bacterium (assembly GCA_028823185.1). GTDB lineage: Bacteria > Planctomycetota > UBA1135 > UBA1135 > JAKVCE01. The sequence goes on along the minus strand of JAPKBY010000101.1, from coordinate 4,597 downwards.
CAGCATTCTCAACGAGCTTCACCCAAGAGTGCTCCTCACGCATCTCCTCCAAGCTGCCGTCAGTTGATCCATTGTCTACGAGCACGACCTCGTATTTATCGCTCGGATAGTCGAGGTCTCGCAGCGTCTCAAAGCACGGCGCGAGGTGATGCTTGCCATTCCAATTGAGAATCACGATTGAGCACCTCGGGAGGTCGCCATCCGCGACGGGCTCGCCGAGCTCTACCGCCAGCCCGAGGGGATCGACCTTCCCCCCTCGCTTCTTACCTCCGAGCAGGTTTTTAACAAAGCCCATCATGCTCCCACCTCTGCTCTGTTTTCAATGCGCGCAGAGCGCACCTCTAGCGAGACCAAGCGAAGGTGCGCCTCTGGGCCACCATCGCTGAGGGCACACTCGATCCTGAGGAGCTCCGGGTCTGCTGGGAGATCAAGCGTGAGACACACCTCAACCACCTCGTCGACTCCATCCGCGAAGAAGGGCTCTATCGAGCCGACCTCAACGCCGTCGACCAAGACTCTCCCCCCCATCTCGACGCTGTCTTCTGCTGCGAGGAGCATCACGTTCAAAGCGAGCTCACGCCTTCCGCCGCCGCAACCATCGAGCTCATACTCAACAGCTCCTCCGCCAGGTCTGAGCAGCAGCATGTCTGCGCCTTGTTCATCACAGGCGAAGCGCTTACTAGCAGCACGAGCCCCTTGAACGAGGAGTGCGCCAGCGCCGAGAGGATTGCGATCAACGCAAGTCAGCGCGCGGTAACGAAACTCCATCTCTTCCCCATTCTCGATGAGGGTCTTCACTCGCATGAAATCCTGTGAGAGCTCATCTACAAGCCCCGGCTCATCAATGAAGCGACGCATCTTCGCTGCGAGGTCCTCTGGATCTCCGACGCTGAAGTGGAGTCCGTCGACGCCGTCTCGAACGAACTCCGCCATGCCACCGATATCACTCGCCAAGACGGGAGTCCCGGTGAGATAGGCCTCGTGAATTGTGATCGGTGAGTTCTCATACCAGACGCTCGGGACGACGAGGACGTCAATGTCCGCGTAGACCTCGCTGAGCCTAGAGTTATCGAAGCGTCCCTTGAAGTTCACGTTCGCCCCCTCGGCCATCGCCTGGAGCTCTGCGTGATGTTCCTCGTTCTCTGGATCAAAGGTGCCGTAGACGTTCAGCTCACAGCCTGCGTCGCTCAGACGCTGCATAGCCTTCACCATCACCTCTCCGCCCTTGTACCAGACAAGAGAGCCGACGAAGCCGAAGCGCACCCGACCGCCCTCGGAGCTTGTCTTAGCCAGAGCCTCGACGTGATCCGTGCGCATGCCGTTGTCGCTGAAAAGGAAAGTGTGAGGATCAAAGCGTCCGCTCTCTAGGTACTTCTCTCTCAGGAAGCGGCTGGGACTGATCCGAAGGTCCGCCTCAGCGTAGGCAGAGAGCACATAACCGTGCCGCGCGATCGTGTCTTCATATCCTTCGAGGCGCTGCCTTTGATCTTCTCCCACGAAGGACTTTAGGCCGGACAGCAAGCCATCGACCACGACGCCCGCGGCGTTCCCGAGAGCGCGCGCGGCGGGGATCTTGTCGAGCGCCTTCTCCTTGATGCAGAGGAAGCAGCCCGCGCCTTGATTGCTCTCGCAGATCTTCCCGTCAGGGCGAATGAGCTGCACTCGAGCGCAGAGCCCCCAGTAGTCATGACAAGTGATGACGGTCGGGAGCGCGAACTCTTTGGCGACTCCCACGAGCCCGGCCGAAGAGTGAATCAAGTGCTGAAAGTGAATGAGGTCGAAGCCTTCACGCATCAAGAGGCGCCGGAAGGCCGCTTCTGCGCCATCATTAGAGTAGCTATCAGCGATCGAGCTATGCTCTAGGCGATGCGTCCAGCGAAGGACTCGAAGCCCTTGAAACTCGGACTCCTCGATCGAGAAGTCTTCCTTAGGATCCTCCTCACTGGCAGGCACGCGCGTCAGCACCGTCACGGTGTGACCTCTGCGCTGCATCTCGAGCGCTATGTTCTGTGTGTAAATCTCTGTACCGGCCCAAGTGTCGGGCGGGAAGCCGTGCACCACATAGAGCAGAGAGAGCGGCTCTCCTTGCGAAGCCTTTGTAGTCGGCCTGCGCCGCTTAGCGAGGCTGCCCTCATGCATGCCTAAGAAGGTGGCTTCACGCTGCGACTTCGCTAGTGCGGTCAAATCATCAGCTTCACCTCCCTCATAGCCTGCGGTCATGATCGCCTCAGCATCCGTCACGAGCTGACGCCTGGTGAGCTCACGAGCGTCAGACCTCGTCGCTACGCAGACCCTGTCTAGCCACTCAGCGTTGAAGCGTGCGTCAACCTCTCCGCGAGCACGATGTTCTTCAGGTGTGTAATCATGGCTGTGCTCAACAGTCGCCTCATCGTCATAGACGATCGTATAGCCAGCCTCTAGGAGCGCTCGCGCCATGAGCACGTCTTCTCCAAAGGGCGTCCGTGGAAAAGGATGCTCCTCCCAAACGGATCGGCGATACCCAGCAGCCACATCATTGAAGTTGTAGAGCAGGCGGCGCTCGTGGGCGTTCATCTCTTCATAGCTTTCGACGTCCTCAAGCCGGACCTCCCTGCGTCCCTCGCTGTACCCCGGATCATTCTCGCTGAAGAGCTTGGTCAGGAGATGCGCATCAGGACGTGGCACGTTGCGACATGTGACCGCCCCCACCGCTGAGTCGCTGAAGTTAGCGACGAGCTTGCTCAGGAAAGATGCGTCGCTAGGGATCGCGTCCTGCGTGAGATAGACGAGCAGCTCGCCATCAGTACGCGCAGCGAGGAGGTTGCGTGTGTCCCCGTGATCGAACTCGACAGAGTGGATCCTCTCTCGCCGGAAAGAGACCGGGAATTTTTCAGCCCAATCCCCCAAAGATTCCCAGGTGCCGTCGCTCGAGGAAGAGTCGATGACGTAGACCTCCCACTCGAGCTTCAAATCTTGAGCAGCGAGGCCGCCGAGGAGGCGGTCCAAGAACTCCATCCCTTGATAGGTGGGGATGAGGACGCTGACTTTTTTGATGGGGCGCATGGGCGGATGACATTGGGATCTACGAAGAACCCTATGGCTGTTTTCGGCTGTTCGGAGGCCCCTTAACGAGGTCAGAGGCTCACTCTGAGGCTCTTGACCCCCTAGCGGGACGATCTCAACCCATGGATTCCGCACGGCGCGCCCTTTTAGGGGCTAAGAATCCTCAGCGCTCTAGAATACGGCTTCCTTTGAGTAGCCCTAGCTCTCGGCGCCTTCACTCAAATCAGTGATCGGCCGGCAGTCCACATCAGCGCCCCAGCCCATGCTCCCCCAATACTGCCCCAGGATTTGTCCTGAACGCAGCGCCAGCGAGCGCACCATCCAGGGCCAGCGCTGCCCGCGATCGCCAAGGAAGCGCCAGTCCTCTCGAAGCTCCCACAGGAGACCTCGCACGACAGAGAAGAGATTCGGCCTCACTCGATAGTCGTGGATTTGACGATGGAAGGAGGCGTCCACACGGTTGCGCTCGAAAGCGCTGGAGGCGCTGTAGCGGTGCGCGTGAAGAGCCACTGCGCTCGGGACGAAGCGCACGCGGTGCCCTGCAGAGAGCGCTCGTGTCGCCCATGCGAAGTCCTCACCAAAGAGCACATCGGGGAAGGGCAGCTGCTTGAAGACGCTGGAGCGGATCGCGCTAGCGACGTTGTTGAAGTGCATATAGCTGGCGCGCGCAGCTGGCGCCATCTCCCAGACTGGCCCCGAACCATCAAGATCACGGGACTCTGCGACACCCGAGGCCTCCGGTTGCTGGAGAACAGTGCGCGCTGTCAGCGGATCTTGCTCCGGTGGCGGGAGGATGCGTCCATAGGCTCCAGCGACGCGCTCATCCTCAAAGGCGCTGATCAAGGAGTGAATGAAGTCCGGGCCCTCTGGGAGAGCGTCTTGAGACAAGAAGACGAGGAACTCCCCCTTCGCCCTCCCTGCCAGCTCGTTCCGCGTACGGCCATGGCGGAAATCCGCTTGAGAGATCGTCTCAACGATCGCCCCATACTCCTTGAGGAGCTCAGCGCTGCCATCCGTGGAGGACGAATCTGTCGCCAAGAGCTCCACTCCACCCTCCACGACCTGTGCCTCTAGACGCGGCAGGAGCCGCTCCAGATGGCGTCGCCCGTTCCAGACAGGGAGGAGAATTGAGACCTTCGGAGTGTTCATATCAGGGGCGCTCGCCCACACGCTGAGTATAGGACCCAGAAAGCCTCCAAGCGTGCTTCTGGATCCTAGGCTTCCAGCCCTCTAGCCTCTAGGACCAGCAACGCGCCCCCCCAACCCCAACAGCTCTTCAAATGAAGTCCGACAACAAGGCCATCGCCTTCGGCCTCCTCGTCACCGCACTCCTCTCCAGCACCATGGTCGTCGCAGGCCTCAAGGCTGGCATCACGCCCGGAGTGAGCCCGCTCGTCATCCTCTGCGCCTGGGGCGCCTTCGCCGCGGCCTCACGCGGAGCTGGTGGCAAGCGCTTCTTGAACATCGCCCAGGTGGCGGGCTCGGCCGGCATGGCGGTCGTCGCGGGGGTGATCTTCCCAGCGCCGCTCTTGCAGCACCTGCATCTCTCCCGCGC
>JAPKBY010000100.1 GCA_028823185.1 Planctomycetota bacterium | reverse complement strand
TTACCTCGACGAGCCCATCGCCCACAGCGCCCTCGACCTCGAGCTGTGTGCCCTCCGTGACAAGCGAATCAAGAGTGGCCGCCCAAACGCCCCGTCGCCAAACCAACGGAACGTCCCGAGGCCCTCCTGTGATGACCTGGCCATGGGGAGCGGGGGTCTGGGTGAAGCTGTACTCGAAGAGCGTCTCCCGATCTTCTCCGAGCACCGTGACCCTGCACCCGTCGAGGCGCTCGCTGCAGCAGTCGGTGCGGTTGAAGAGCTCGATTCGGTGGATCGGAGCGAGAGCCGCGAGCTCCACCTCCCACCAGGCGTCCCGTTGAAGCGCCGTGTGCGTGACGGACCCGGCGGTGTGGGCTCCGTTCGAATTCCCGTCGATAGCCCTTGGCGCGACCCCGCCGGAGCTCGTGCTGGACTGAGATGCCTTCCCGCGCAGAGCGATGTTCTCCCCGTCGGAGAAGACGAGCACCTCCGCCAGGCTCAGGTACTGATCTCGGCCGGGGAGGTCGACGCGCACATAGCGTCCGAGCGGCGCGCTCCCTTCGGGCGGATGCACCCGCAAGGTGGGCGTCGGACTCGTATCGGTCGCCCCCTCAATACGAAGTCCTGTTAAGTCCGCAGTCGGACAGTCAGCCCTGAGAGCCCCGCTCTCCAAGCTCCCGATCGGATGCCAGGGCTCCTCACTCGCGATCTCCAAAGCCCAAAGCTCCAGCTCTTTTGCGCTCGGCATGGACTCCGCCTCGAGCGTGGCGATCTCTAGATCGATCGCAGTTGCTGCCTCACTCGCTCTCCTCGTCGTCACAGAGAGGGTCGGGTTGAAGCCGTTGAGTCCGCGCTCAGGGACCTGATTGAAGAAGGCGTAGAGCCCGTAGAACTCGCGCTGTGAGAGCGGATCGTATTTGTGATCATGACATCGGGCGCAGCTGACGGTCAGTCCCATCCACGCTGTCGCCGTCGTCCCGACGCGGTCCATCACATACTCGACGCGGTATTCCTCGTCGATGACGCCGCCCTCGATCGTGATCGGGTGATTGCGATTGAATCCAGTCGCGACGCGCTGCCTCTCTGTGGGCGCGTCGAGGAGATCACCCGCGAGCTGTTCGATCGTGAAGCGGTCGAAGGGCATGTTCTCAGCGTAGGCCTCAATCACCCAATCCCTCCAGCCCCACATCTGTCGCTCCTGGTCGTATTGATAGCCGTGAGAGTCGGCGTAGCGCGCCAGATCGAGCCAGTAGCGCGCCATGTGCTCTGCGTAGTGAGGCGAGCCCAAGAGGCGCTCTACGACGCGCTCGTAGGCGTCCGCTTCGTCATCAGCGAGGAAGGCGGTGACCTCATCTGGGTGGGGTGGCAGACCGGTCAGATCGAGGCTCACGCGCCGCAGCCAAGTCTCCCTGTCAGCCTCGGTCGAGGGGCTGAGTCCTGCCTCCTCCAAGCCTCGCAAGATGAAGGTGTCGAGCTCATCGCGCGCCCACTCTGTGTCGCGCACGACAGGAGAGGCTGGCCTCTTCGCGGAGAGGAAGGCCCAGTGAGTCTCGTACTCTGCGCCCTCTTCGACCCAGCGCACCAAGAGTTCGATCTCTTCAGGACTGAGCTGTCTCTCAGCTTCCAAGGGCGGCATCCGGTCGTCTACGAGCTCATCCGTGATGCGCTGAACCAGGAGACTAGCTGCGGAGTCACCAGCGATGATGGCGGGCCCGTGGCGGCGCTCGGCGGTCGCACCCTCGCGCTCATCGAGGCGCAACCGGGCTTCGCGCTGCGCGGCGTCCGGGCCGTGGCAGTTGAAGCAAGCCTGAGCCAAGATCGGCTGGATGTCGCGCCCATATTGAACGCGCTCGCCCTCCTCTACCTGCGCAGCGAGGACGCTCACGCTCGCGAGCAAAGCAGCCGTGGAGACAGAGCTCAACCGTCCCGCGATACTCATGTGCGAAGCTCCGGAGATTCCACCGAGAGGCTCAGGCGAAGAAGCCTTCTAGCGAGCCAGTGCTGTCTGAGAACTTCTCGGTCTCGATGCCGAGCGCCTGCAGCATGCTCACATAGAGGTTGCAACAGGGCAGGTCATCCTTGCCGACCTTCTCGACCGCCTTCGCGAGGACAGCTCCTGTTAACTGGTTCGCGCCGGAGGACATCAGCCCGACCTTGCTGTAGCGCGAGTAGTGCCCATGACGGATGCCGAGGTTTTTTCCGCCGGCGATCGCCATCGGATAGTTGCGCGCGTTGTGTGTCGTCGTACACGAGCTGCCATAGAGAGTCATCGTGTTGTCGAGCAGCGACCCCCACTCGTCTGTGGTCTCTTTCATGCGCCCGAGGAAGTAAGCGAACTGCTCCGCATACCAGCGGTCGTAGGGACCCCACTCTTCCCAGACGCTGTCATGGCTGATCGTGTGGTGGCCCTTGCTCGTGTTCGTCACCATGCCTGGCCAGCGATCTCCAAAGCCCATCCCATCTTCACGCGCGAGCATATAAGTCATCACTCGCGTGGCGTCCGTCTGAAAGCCCAAGACCATCAGGTCATACATCGTCCGCACATAAGCGGTCGGATCTACTGCCGGGTTGTTGTCGAGCTTGATGTGGTCCGCGTTGAAGGGCTTCAGCGGAGTGTCTAGCCAAGCCTCGTTGCGCTTGACCTGCTCCTCTACTGAGCTCAAGGACGAGAGATACTCGTCCATCTTCCGCTTGTCGTTGATGCCTAGCCGCTTCCAAAGTCGCTTGCTCTCTTCTAAGACGAGGTCCACCACCTTCTTCCCCTCAAGGATAGAGCGCCGACGCTCTTCAGTCGTAGCGCCCTTGTCAGGAGAGAAGTAGCGCTCAAAGATTTGCCGGTGGCGGTGCTCTGAGGGCATGGGGTGTCCGTTGTCATCGAAGGACAAGGTCGAGACACGAGATTTATATCCCACGCCCCCATCCGTCGAGAACGTGAAGGATGGATAGCGCGTGTGCTTTTTGAGATGTCTAGCGGCGAGCTGGTCGACCGAGATGTTGTTCTTGTAGAGGCCGCCGCGGAGATCACCTCCGGTGAGCCAGGTGTCACCAGCGAGGTGACCTAAGAGCTCCCTGCTGCGTGGGTGGCTCAGGCCCCCATAGACGGCGATGTCATTCTTGAACGCCTCAAGGGGCTCGAGGACCTTCGTGAACTGAAAGTTCGCTCCTTCGCCCTTAGGGAACCAGCGCCAGTGGGCGTTCTTCTCATCGCTCTCTTTCGGCAAGCTGCAGCCGTTTGGGAAGTAGACGAAACAGACGCGCTTCGGCTCCTTCGCGTCGAGCGCTTTGACGTCCGCCTCCATCGCCTCCATATAAGGGAGGGCGCACGACACACCTGCGCCGCGCAAGAAGGACCTACGATCCAAGTGCCAAGATTTACTGCTCATGGGTGGTTCTCGCTATCTCTCTCTGAACGAGGGAGAGCTTACGATCTCGTGGATCACAGTCCTCATTCGGTCGCCCTTCGATCTTACAGCTTTCAGGATGTTCTGCAGTTCTTCTTCGTCCGCATAGCCCACGTCACGCCCCAGGGCGTATGCGAAGAGGTGTTCAATCAGTGAAGAGGCGAAGGAGTCCGGCACCTCCTCCAAGATATATGCCCTCAAGCCTTCCGGGCCATTGATCAGCGTGCCGTCCGGGAGGACGGTGCTGGCATCGATCTCTCGCCCCTTGCGCTTGCTCTCTAAGAGACCGACGGCGCTATAGCTCTCGAGCGCGATCCCATAAGGGTCAAAGCTGGCGTGGCAGTCGCGACAGGAGTCGCTGTCTCTGTGCAGCTCGATCTTCTCCTTCAGGGTCAACTTGTCGAAGCCCGGGGTCTCGGGGTCAAGGTCGGGCACGTTCGGAGGAGGAGGAAGCGGCGGCTGTCCAAGCAGCTTCTCTTTGACCCAAACTGCTCGCTTGATGGGATGCGGCTCGTTGCCGTCAGAGTGGCCAGCGAGGAACGCTCCGTGCGAGAGCAGCCCACCGCGTCCTTGTTCCGGAGCGACCGGCACCGGTCTGAAGGCGACGCCTTCCACTCCTTCCACCCCATAGAACTCTGCGAGGTTCTGGTTGAGCATCGCGAAGTCAGAGTCAATCAAGGTGAAGAGGTTCAGGTCTTCCCTGAGGACATGAGAGACAAACTGATACGTCTCCTCAGCCATGTCCCTCTTCACGAAGCGGGTGAAGTCCCTGAACTTGTTCGGGTTGATCGTCATCCCTTCGAGTCGATCTATCCGCAACCACTCCTTTGTGAACGCGCGAACGAAATTCTCCGAGCGCTGGTCATCTAAGAGGCGAGCCACCTGCTCGTGGAGCTGCAACCTCAACTGGCCGCCCTTCGCGAGTTCACGCAGCTCTTCATCCGGAGGAGAGTTCCAAAGGAAGAAGGAGAGCCTCGCCGCCAGGGCATCCTCAGACACCAACTCTACGGGCCTCTCGGGCTCCACCATAAAGAGGAAGCTGGGCGAAGAGAGCACCGCGACGAGGACCTCTCTCACGCTGTGTTCATAGTGCTCATAGTCATCACGCAAGGCTGACCAGAACTCCATGTACCGAGCGACCTCTCCAAGCTCGGCCGGTCGACGGAACGCGCGCTCGAGGAAGCGCGTGAGCACCTCGCGGGTGTAGAGCAACTCATCGCCGGAGTTGACTGACTCAAAAAAGATTTGCGTGTGTGAAAGAGGCGGCCAGACGGGGTGATAAGGCGCCTCGAATTCCATCGCTTCGATCAAGAGCGGCGGCCCCGTCTCCTTGTTCGATTTGACGAGGTGATCATTCCAAACACCCAGCACGAGGATGCCTGACAGCACCTCTAGATCGCCTGAGTCCGGCTCTGGGATCGGGAGATTCTCTAGGCGCCCATAGAAGGTGTGAGTCTCTGCAGCTCCCTTCTTCGCTGTGACCTCCTGAGGTCCATCGAAGGTCTTGTAGTCCATCCCGTCATCAGTTCGCGTGCCGATAAAGGCGCGCATGGCAGGGAGCTTCGCCTGCACCTCTTCCTCGGGTTTCGCCTCAAGGCGCATGACTAAGGGGTGATCCTCAGCAAGCGGAGTGATCAACACATGGCTGAAGCCCACGAAGATGGGACCTCCGACCGTCACCTCGTGGCGCCCTTTGTTCATATAGCCGCCGCCTACGGTCGTGACGACGAAGCCGCGCTCGACCTCAACTTCAGAGAGCTGCGGTCGCAGATCTAATTTCTGTCCGCCGACCTTGAAGCGGATCGAGCCCATCGCTGCCGGCCGCATCGCGGCATGCACTAAGTCGAACTGATAGTAGCCGGCCTTTGGCAGGTCAACGAAGAGACGCGCACCGCTCTCCTTTGTCGAATCTTCCGGGACCAAGCCTCCTGCCCTGAAGATCAAGTTCTTGCGCTGGTCGCTGCGGTCGGCGTTGAGCACTTGAGTCGCATCTTCTAAGACGAGCTCATAAGGCGTCGCTCCGGCGGTCGTCCCGTCATGGATGACGCGGTGATAGCTCCCAAAGTTTCCGAGATAGTTGACGACCTTGATCAAGAGCTCGTTACGGCCAGCCTTCAGCGAGAGCGTGATGAGGTCTTGATCGGCTGAAACGCCGCGCCTCACGTCTCTCTGCAATACAGACTCTCCGTTCAACCAGACCCAAACGGCGTCGTCACTCCCGATAGAAATGTCCATCGTGCGGGCGCTCGGCGCCTCGATGATACGCGCGAGATGCACGGTGCCTTCCCCTATCGGGTAGGTCTTGACCACGCCCTCTTCGTCTCCGGTCTCCTTCCAACCAGTCACGCCATCGGAGAGGAGCGCGTCAAAATCGAAGGGTCCAGCGGGGTCTACATAGACCGTGTCTCTAGCGATCTCACCTGTCGCTGTTGAGATCGGGCCTGCGCGATACATCGGACCGATGTCCGTCGACGCGATCATGAGAGTCTGGGCTTCGCTGGTCTCCACCGCGGCGCCTGAGAAGGTCAAGCTCGCCCGCGGAGTTGGGTCGACGATGCTCACCAAGAGCTCCTTCTTCTCTTTAACGAGATAGCCATGCGAGGCGGTCACACGCAGAGCGAAGTCTCCCTCGTCGGGGAAGACGCGCTGCATCTCTAACTTCATGTTCGGAGACGGGCCCTGCCATGAACCTGGCGCGACCTCTTTGTGGGGGAGCGCGGAATAGAGCACGAGCCCCTCCTCCACCGTGTGGAAGCGCTCTTGAGAGGAGCCTCTGAAGCCGACGGTCACCTTTCTCTTGATGCGGTCGAGCTCCATCTGAGCAGCTGAATCTGCGCCCATCTTCGGTGCGCCATCAGCGTCTAAGATGTCGACGACGAAGTCGTTCGCGTTGAGCGGGATCGCTTGATAGCCACCGGTGGTTCCCGCTGGCTTGCCCACGCCAAGCCCTCTTCCAAAGCTCAGCTTGTAGCGGGTCACCTCTGGTCTCTCTCCGATCGCGATGGCTTGGTCTAGACCAGCTCGCGCGATCTCTTGGTAGTACTCGAGGTGCAGTGGTGAAGAGAACAAGACCTCACCATTGTTCGAGAAGCCCATCTTCGACTTGCCGTCATCGGGCAGAACTTGACCAAAGTCGATGCTCAAGCCCAAGAGCTCCTGCAAGGAGTTCGTGTATTGAGCTTTGTTCAAGCGCCGCAAGACCGGAGCTCGCTCGCTCTCGCTCTCCCGCGCGGCCTCCTCTAGTGAGCTGTCGAGCCAAGAGAGCAGCGCGCGCCGCTCCTCTGTCGTCGGCTGAGGCGCCTTGCTCGGAGGCATGTCCCCGGCGTTCAACATGTCACGCGTCGC
>JAPKBY010000099.1 GCA_028823185.1 Planctomycetota bacterium | reverse complement strand
CGACGTCTCGGACGACGCTCACCTGCACGACCGCTGGAGTCTTCGTTCGAAGCGCGCTCTCCTCCCTCTTCCTTCGCCCTAGACGGACGCTCTTCCGCACTCGCCCCCTCACCTTCCGGCTTAGGTTGATCATCACCTTCAGAGCGGCTACGGCGTCTTCTGCGCCGGCCTCCTCTTCGAGTGCTTCGCTTCTTCTCACCGTCGTTACCGGAGCTCTCACTCGGGCGCTCTGTCGCGCCGAAGGGAATCTCCTGAGTGGGTGTCTTGTCTGAGTCGCTAGAGGCCAAGGGCTTTTCCTAGGAGGAGTCACGCCGAGCAAAAGAGCTCAGCGCTAGGTTGAGTAGCCTCTAAAAAAGAGAGGCTAAGGTCTGTGTTGGTTTTGAACGCTGTGTCTGAGGTTGACCCCGATTGAGATCTAACAGCCCGAAGGCTGCTGGCGTGATCCACGCCAATCTCTATTGGAGGCGATGGAGGGCGAGAGGCCGACCAAAGCCACGTGCTCCGATTGAGATCGATTCACGTGTCTAGTAGCAGAGTGCTCGTGCGGTGTTATCCCGCTAGGGAACACCGCAGGAGCCAGGAAGCCGTGTAAGCGTCCCAGGAGGGACCGGCTGGAGCCTCTCGCCTCACAAGGAGGTGAGCATCCGAGAAGGACAGATGGCTCTGTGGAGAGGCCAGTGCGCTCACGCGCAGGCCGTCCCTACCCATATATCCTAGCCCGAGCGGGGCCCATTATCCCATACGGAAAGAAAAGACTCCTTCTCCTCGACTCAGGCGCCGAAAAGAGGCCCTCTAGGGCCTCAGAAGAAGGGTGGTCGGGGTGAGAGGATTTGAACCTCCGACCTCTGCGTCCCGAACGCAGCGCTCTACCAAGCTGAGCCACACCCCGCGGGCCGAAGACACTATGCGAGCGCTAGCCATCGGTCAAGGATCAGCGTCTCTTCAAGACTCGGTTCGCACCAACTCTTGCAGTCAGGCCCACTGCATCAAAGTGCTCTAAGAGGGGTATGAGGAACTTCCGGGTGGTTCCCAGCTTGTCCCTGAGCGATGGAATATCGAGCTTTCCATCCGCCTCACAACTAGACCGCACAGCCTCTCGAGCCAGCTCCATTGACCCCTCTGAGAGGAAAACGCCTCCTCCGACGTGATGAACTTGGCCTCTGTCCATGAGCAGCTCGAGCAGAGAGCCGACGATCTCTGTCGGCGACTGCTGGAGGAGCCCCTCCTCGTCGGCAGAGACCCCAACGCTCAACTCCTCGACCGTAGGGGGTTTGAACCCAGCGCGATCAAGACGCTGTTGGAGCGAGTCGAGCAACGCTAGCTCAGGATCACTCAGCTGGTTTTCGAGCCCTCGGAGCCCCACAGCGCCACCTGGGTAAAGCTCAACGTCTCCACGCTCTGCAGAAGCTAGTAGAACTGCGTCGAAGAATGGCGGTGTAAACGATGTCCTAGTCCGAACAGCGATAGCCTCTGTGCGCTGGCGCCAAGGGTGCTCTCGAAACCATGCATCGAGCTCAACTCGAACGAGCGCGACCGCTCGCTCAAAGACCTCAGCGTGAACCCAGCGCTTGCCTCCATCAAAGCTCTTGATCAGTCCATCGTCTGCGAGCCTCCCAAGAGCCTCAGCAGCCTCTTGCTTTGAGCACTGTCCGGAGATCGCAAGGTCTTCGACAGGCACGAGACCAAAGCTAGCGCGCGCCAAAGTGACCTCCATGAACTCACGCGCTGAGTTCAAGCCTTCGGACTGCCGCTTGAGCTCATCAATGGCGAACTGCTTGAAGCGCTTCAGCCTGTGTTTGCTGCGTTCAATCAAGACCCCTCCCCCGAGGGTGAAGGCGGGTGAAGCGAGCCTGAGCACGAAGCGATCACCAGGAGCAGCCACTAGCGGCTCCTCCAATCTGAGCTGAACTAAGCCTGAGGTCCCGGGCTGCAGCTCTTCGTCTTCTAGAAGGATCACCTCCCCGACCGCCTCCGTTGTCCCTGTGTGGACTCGAACAGCCAAGCGATTTGAAACCGCCATCGGAGAGGAGGAGATCACATCAAGCTGCGCTCCGAACATCTCAGCAGCTTCGAAGAATCCAGGAGTCGACAAGACGAAGCCCCGCTCAACCTCTGTGTGCCGGACATCAGAGAGATTGATCGCGGTCGAGTGACCCGCGCGAGCGACGTCGGTCTTCTCATGATAGGCCTGAATACCGCGCACCTTCCCGCGCAGCCCACCGGGCTGAAGCTCGAGAGACTCGCCGATCCTCACTGAGCCAGAGACTGGAATCCCGGTCACGATCGTTCCGAAGCCTTTAGCGCTGAAGACGCGCTGAACAGGCATTCGAAAGACCCCCTCCTCACTTCGGGGTTCAGTCTGATTCGCCAGCTCACAGAGGACCTCTCGCAGCTCATCAATCCCCTCTCCCTTCACCCCTGCGCAACGCAGGATCGGAGCTCCCTCCAAGAAGGTCCCCTTCACCTCTGTCAGCACATCGTCCTCGGCGAGCTCGATCATCTCCTCATCTACGAGATCGATCTTGTTCAAGACGATGAGCCCGCGCTTTACACCGAGTAGATCCATGATCGCGAGGTGCTCGCGGGTCTGTGGCATGACTCCGTCATCAGCAGCCACGACCAACATCACGAGATCGATCCCTGTAGCTCCCGCCACCATGTTCTTGATGAAGCGCTCGTGCCCTGGGACATCGACGAGGCCGACCCTTCGACCATCCGGGAGCTCAAAGTTGGCGAAGCCGAGGTCGATGGTGAGACCTCTCTCCTGCTCTTCCTTAAAGCGGTCTGGCTCCATGCCTGTCAGGGCGCGCACCAGCGTGGACTTGCCATGATCAATGTGTCCGGCAGTCCCGATTACGATGGGTTGAATGTCCAAGATGATTTATCTCCGGCCAGAGAGCATAACGACCAAGAGGCTCATGAGCCTTCTGGGGATCCTCGGGGTTATAATCTCCGGCACTATGGAGCTCCGTTTTCAACCGCTCGGGAGGTGGCTCGAAGGACACTTCGGCTCTCCGACTTACCGTGTCGCCCTCGACGCGGGCTCTACCTGCCCGAACCGTGATGGGTCCAAGGGCTTTGGAGGCTGCGTCTACTGTGACGTCGAGGGCTCTGGCACGGGCGCGCTGCGCACCGGACAAGACCTCAGCGAGCAACTAGAGCAAGGCCTCAAGCGAGTCTCTCGGCGCCAACAGCACGCAGGTGGGGCTCACGGGGCGATCGCCTACTTCCAGTCCTATTCCAACACCTATGTGGAGACCGCGCGCCTCAAGGAGGTCCTCCGGGTCGTAGAACCTCACCTAGGAGGCCAGGTCGTAGCCGTCAGCGTCGCGAGCCGCCCCGACACGCTCCCCGATGAATGCCTAGACATCCTCGAGGAGTTGAGCCAACGCGTCGAGGTCTGGCTAGAGCTCGGTCTAGAAGCCGCAGACGATGATCTCCTGATAAAGATCGGTCGAATGCACACGGTAGATGAGTTCTATGAAGCCTCTGAGCGCGCCGCAGCGCGCGGGATAGGCGTGGTGGGACACGCCATCCTCGGACTCCCCGGTGATGACCGTGAGGGCGCTCAGCGCACGGCAGAGGTCCTCGCTGCGAGTCAGGTCTGGGGGGTCAAGGTCCATCACCTCATGGTCCTAAAGCGAACCATCCTTGAGGGATGGTGGCGCCAAGGAGACGTCGAGACGCTCTCACCTGAGGTCTATGTCGAGTGGCTCGCTGACTTCATCGAGCGACTTCATCCGGATCAGATCGTCCATCGAGTAACAGGAGAGTCCCCGCCAGAAAAGCTCCTCGCCCCGCACTGGGAGGTGAGCAAGAACTGGGTCAGGGAGCAGCTCACTCGCACGCTCGCTCTGCGAGGAACAGAGCAGGGCTCAAAGTGCACGACCAAGGCTCCGCCGCTCTTTGCACGCGAGAGCAGACCTCCCATTCGGGGGTAAGCTCAGGAAGTCCTGAGCTCACTCAGGGCCGGAGCTAGTTCTTGAAGAGGATGCGATCGCAGGAGGGACACTGAATGATCGCGGTCCCGCGCGCTAACTGAACGTTCATGTTCGGCGGAAGAGCCATGTAGCAAGCTCTGCATACTTGTCCATCCGAGAGCGCCATCGCCTGCCCACTGCGCGCCGTCAAGAGGCGCCTGTAGAGAGAGAGCGCTTCCACGTTCAGATTACTTCCCAAACGGTCATCACGCTGAGTCTCGAGCTCTGTTTGCTTCGCCTCCGCGGCCGTGATCTCCTCGTCGATCCCAGCGCTCAACTCGACAAAGTGGCCTTCCTCTACGGTCAGCTTCTCTTCGAGTTCACCGATCGTTTTGGATCGAACTTCGCCGTGCTCGAGGATGTCCATGCAGATTCGTTCACCGCGCTCGATCTCTTTTTTGAGCTCACGCATCTCGTATTTGCAGGCTTCAATGACCGACATATCCCTTGAGCTGGTGCTCTCATCATCGAGCTTTCTGATGCGCAGACGATGAGTCATGGCTTGGTTCTCAAGCTCACGGATTCTCAGCTGTTCTTCTGCAGATTCAGACTTACCGGATTGAATCCGCTCTCTGAGCACAGTCAGTTCCCCCTCTCGCGCAGCGCGCTCCACGGGGA
Source organism: Planctomycetota bacterium (assembly GCA_028823185.1). GTDB lineage: Bacteria > Planctomycetota > UBA1135 > UBA1135 > JAKVCE01. The sequence continues at coordinate 2,137 of JAPKBY010000099.1, read as the reverse complement.
GCCGCTTTAGCTCCTCCTGAACTCGGAAGAGGTCTTTGTCAATTTCCTGGATGCCCCAAAGGGCTCGGAGTGTGTCCTGCATCGGGGCTCGGAGAGTTTCCTGCATTGGCGTCTTCGCGGGCATCATTACGGCGAGAGATCGTACAGCCCCTCGCGTAAGGGGCAAGGAGGAGGACCCGTTTAGTCTGCTTTTCCGTGCCCTAAGCAGCAAAAAAAACAGCAGGGCCACCGCGACAGCGGCAGCCCTGCTCAATCTAAAATCTTTGCTCGGGTTAGGTCCCGGCGCTGATCACTCCTCCAGTTCGGGGATTTCAACCCCATCGAGGAAGCTCGCGAGCTGACGTGCACGCACCGGGTGGCGCAGCTTCCGGACAGCTTTTGCCTCGATCTGACGCACCCGCTCACGTGTCACTCGGAAGATCCGTCCGACCTCTTCAAGCGTGTAGGTGTAGCCATCACCGATGCCATAACGGAGCTTGACGATCTCACGTTCGCGGAAGGTCAGCGTCTTCAAGACTTCATTGATGCGTTCCTTAAGCATCTCTTGCCCAGCGGTATGAAGCGGACTCTCAGCCGACTCATCCTCGATGAAGTCTCCGAAGTAGCTGTCCTCGGAATCTCCAATCGGACGATCGAGACTGATCGGATGCTTGCTGATCTTCATGACCCGCTTCGCCTCCTCCACCGTGATGCCGCTGGCCTCCGCGATCTCTTCCACGCTGGGCTCACGCCCCTTCACCTGCAAGAGTCGCTTGGAGACGTTTCGCAACTTGCTCATCGTCTCGATCATGTGGACCGGAATACGAATCGTTCGCGCTTGATCTGCGATCGAACGCGTGATCGCTTGACGAATCCACCACGTCGCATATGTCGAGAACTTATAGCCTCGTCGATACTCATACTTCTCAACGGCCTTCATCAAGCCGGTGTTCCCTTCTTGAATCAAGTCGAGGAAAGAGAGCCCACGGTTCCGATACTTCTTCGCGATAGAGACAACGAGTCGAAGGTTTCCGCTCGAGAGCTTCCTCTTGGCCTCCTCATACTCTGCGTTATGAAGTCGAATCTGACTGCAGCGTCGGCCGAGACGATCCGTCGGCTCGAGCGCCTGCATCTCAAATTCCGTGAGCTGATCTTGAAGCTCACGAACAGCCACAGAGTTATCGCCAGACTGTTCAAGGTTTGCGATTCGTCGTTGGATCGAACGCATCTCACGATACCGGTCCTCGAGGAGCTCGAGGTACGGGTGCACCTTCTTGATCTGGAGATGACACTCTTCGAGCAGGATCACCAATTTTCGACGGATGTTTTGGACCTTCTCAAGCTGGTCCGCGCGCTCCGTCTTTGTGAGGCGTGATTTCTGCAAGGGGGCATATTCAGCTCGAATGCGCTCAGTGAGGACGCTGATCGTGTCCATGTTCACCGGGAGACGCATCGCGAGGAACGGCTTACCAAGCGTCTCGACGATCTTAGGATCATCGTCGGGCTTGGGATTCGGGTTCACCTTCAGGGTGCGATCAAACGCCAACTTCCCTTCTTGGACGAGATGGATCGTGGCGATCGACTCATCCATGCAGAAGCCTGACCCCATGGCCTTCTTGCGAAAACGCTTACGGGTGATCTCGATGGTCTTAGCCAGGTAGATCTCCTCCGGTCGCGTGAGGAGCGGGATCTCCCCCATTTGCGTGAGGTACATCCTGACCGGGTCATCGATCTTCTCCGGGAGCTCAGCCTTGGCAGCCTTACCTTTCTTCTTCTTCGTGGCCTTCTTAGCTTTCGAAGTCTTGGCGCCCTTCATCAAGCCGTCTGCCGCCTTGACCGAGAGCTGTGTGCCCTCCGTAGAGCCCACATCTTCGTCCTCAACCACATCAACACCGGCCTCCTCCAAGGCGATGAAGACCTGGTCCATCTGATCCGGCGGAACAAACTGGTCTTCCATCAACTTGTTCATGTTGGTGAAAGTCAGGTAGCCCGTCCTGCGTCCCTCATCCACGAGGGTCTTGATGGTTTCGTCTATCTTTGAGTTCATAATTTTCTCAGGTGAAGAGGGTTCTTCAGTGGCTAGGGGCTAGCGCCCCCGTGGTCGTGTGTAGTTTTTGCAATTCTTCTTGGATGACCTGGAAGCGCTTCAGCAGGTCCA
>JAPKBY010000098.1 GCA_028823185.1 Planctomycetota bacterium | reverse complement strand
TGAGCGCCGCTGTGCGAAGACGCTCCTTTCGACGCTCAAGAGCAATGACCACGAGGATGACCAGAATGACGGCGCCTGCTATCACCAATCCAATGATGAGACCAGGAGATGCCGCGCGAACAGCTAGCACATAGAGCATGTCATCAGCGTCATTCATTGAGGAAGCCAGCATCTAACCAATCTGCGTGATCACTGTTCATTCCGCTGTCCGCCTCTAAGACCTCAAGGCTTATCTCACTCCCGCCCTCGGGGAGAGGCACATCAAAGTTCCAGCGCTCCATCCCTTTCATCACCACAGACTCAGCCAAGACCTCCCCGTCCACGAGGACTCGGAAGATGACGCTGCACACGTCCCGGTTCCCGACCTCATCATCGATGCCTGCGATAGCGACGAAGCGCGCCCAAGCTGGGTCGAGCTTATAGACGAGCTCTGAGTTCGAGTGGGTGCCTATCCCTCTCGCAAAGGCCTCACCTTCGAGAGAGAGCGGGCGCTCCTCAATCGAGAGATCTTTGCGTGGAGGGCCGCCATAACCAGCCGTGCCTCGCACCCAATCAAGGTCAGAGAGGTGAACCGAAGGCGCAGCTGGCCGAGGACCACGTCCTGGGTAAAAGAGCTCATCGAGCCCTTCTCTCGCGCGCGCTACGGCCGCTTCATCAGTTCGCGCTACGCCGTGGGGAGCTCGCGCCATCGCCTCATAGATCCGATGACCAATGGTGACGTGATCACCATCTGTGTAGTGATAGCCCTCATCTAGATCCGAGGTCTCGACATAGACAGCGTTCGGGTCTTCATCTGCGACCGCCCGTTGCGCGGCGCGAACAGCAGGCCCTCCACCGCCCGCTTCATCCCACACAGGAGAGTCATTGATGACGATGATCCCGACGGGGAGCAGAGGGGTTCCTGTCGCAGCTCTCACATCTGCTACGAGGTCACGCAGGTTCTCCTCATAGTGTTCCTCCATCCCATCAAAGCAGTCGTTCTCTCCCTGTAGCCATATAAAGCCAGCGAGCTCATAACCCTGTCCCTCATAAGCTGGGCAATAAGCGCCGGGGTCAGCGAGGATCCGGTGGAACTGTTTCATCATCACCTTGTAGAGGTGGCCGATCTCTCCACCGGCTCGCTCCACCGCTGAAGGTGGGCGCCAGTGTCCATGCAGCGTCGTGCCGCCGACAGCGAACTTCGCGAGGAGGACAGGCTCATCGACCTGGTCGCCGACACCGTGCCCGAAGGCGAGCTCGGGTCCTACGTCGTGACCGGTCCAAGGCGCGAGCGCGTCCGAACGACCGCCCCAATAACACCACACGTCTTCGCGCGCCTCAAAGAGCGCGGGAGCGTTCTCAGCCACCCACTCAGCCGAGGTGTAGCCGACCATATTGGACTGCCCTGCGAGCAGATAAATACGGATCGGTTCAGGCCCTGAATCACCTGCGTCAACGCTCACGCCGACGCATCCGGGAGCGATGAGAAACAGTAAAACCGTGAACGTTATGAATGGATTGATCATGAGGATTCCTTGCCTTTGGCAACAGCCTAACTCTGACCTTCGTCAAAACAGGAATATCTATCAAATCCTATCTGAACAGCTTCCCGGGCCATCTGGAGCGGGACAAGATATTGCTCAAATCGCGTCCAGAGACGCTCTGAAATCTCTTACTCACACAGCACAACAGCGAAAGCAGCATGCGCATCCTCCTTGTTCAACCCGCCCCTTTTGAGTGCGGACGTATCGGCCTTGAGAACGCTCTTTGGATGAGCGAACCAGGCGCTCTCACAGCGATCGCCGCGTGCGTTGAGGGCGACCATGAGGTCCGCATCATCGACATGCGCCTAGAAGAGGCAGACACGTTGCCACGCGTTCTCTCTTCATTCAAACCAGACCTTGTCGGTGTCACGTGCATGACGACCGATGCTTATCAAGCTCAGGCTGTCTTGCACTGCGCGAAGTCCATCCTTGGGGAGGAGGTCTTCACTCTACTCGGCGGGCATCACCCCACGCTCGTGCCGGAGGAGCACGACTTTGAATACATCGACGCCATCTGCATCGGTGAAGGGGAAGACACATTCAAAGAGCTCATCGACCACCTAGAGTCGGGTAACTCCCGTCAATCACTAGAAGAGATCGACGGCCTCGCATTTCGCCGCGGAGCCGAGCGTGTCCACACGGGGAAGCGCTCTCAAGCCCGCGAGCTGGACACCTTCCCCACACCTGCCCGTCACCTCTTAGATGAATACAAGGGTCAGTACTTCTTCGCCTCTGCGATGAACATGGCTGCGATTCAGACCAGTCGCGGCTGCGCCTTCGACTGCAACTTCTGCGCGATCTGGGAGTTCTACGAGCGCAAGGTGCGCTTCCTCTCTTCCAAGGCGATCGCCGATCAAATGGAGATGTGCGACGAGCCCTTCATCTTCTTTCTTGATGACAACTTCCTCACTAGGCCACAGCGCCTCGTCGAGCTCTGCGATGAGATCGAGACTCGCGGGATCAAGAAGTTCTGGATGATCCAAGGACGCACAGACTTCGTGGTCGAGAACGCAGACCTCATGCGTCGGATGCGCGACTGCGGACTCATGATGGTGCTCTCAGGCTTTGAGACCAATGACGCCGGCACCCTAGAGGCCTTGCGCAAGGACAACACCCGCGAGAACTACATCAAGGCGGCCGAGCTTCTCAATGAGCTCTCCATCATCACGACCGGGATCTTCATGGCCCACCCCGACTTCGAGGCGCAGGACTTCGACGATCTCTATGCGGCCATCAACGAGATGAAGATCACTATCCCCCTAGTCGTCATCAATATGCCGCTCCCCGGGACGCAGAGCTGGCGAGAGAACCAACACAAGCTCCTCACAAAAGACGCACGCTTCTTCGACCTCCTCCACGCGGTCACGCCGACCAAGCTCCCTCGACGCGAGTTCTATGAGCGCTATGCGGCATGGAATGAAGCGACCGAGGCCTCCATCGACAGCTCACTCTCATGGCGGTTCATGGCGCGCCGCCCGCGCCTGATGATGGCCATGCGCTCTGGCTTAAAGCTCTTCAGTCAGCGTCGCGAGGTGCTGCGCATGGCGCTCAATGATCCAGAGAATTACTTACGAGATGAAGAAGGGATCATCCCCGAGTTCCCTCCCTCAGATCCACAGGAGACTAGGCAAGAGCTAGTCACAGAAGTTGTGGGAGTCTGAAATGAGCGCCATCCTCGCAGAGAAAGATCTAATCCCTCAGAGCACTCCAGATGCCCCGCTCCTCCCCACATGGTTGAGTGAGTTACGCGATGAAGTCAGCGCACACCCTGGCGTCAACCACCTGTTGCTCTCTCGCCTCAGGACGGGCCGCTACACAAAGGGCGACTACAAGGTCTTCGGTCTTCAGCACTACCCGATGGTAGGGACCTTCACTCGCTACATGGAACTCTTGCTGCTCAGGGCCCCTTCCTCGGAGCAGAAGCTCTGGCTCGCCAAGGTGCTCGTAGACGAGTATGGCGAGGGCTCTGATGGAGACGATCACGCCAAGCTCTATCTCAGATACCTGAACTCAATGGGCCTCGTAAGTGGAGAAGAGGAGACGACCCCTCTCTGCTCTGCCGTCTGGGAGTTCATCGGGATTCATCTTCGAATCTGCAGCGAAGAACCCTTCCTCGTGGGCCTCGGTGCCCTCGGACCGGGGCACGAGTGGGCCATACCGAAGATGTTCAACCAGATCATCCCCGGCCTTGAGCGAGCCGGCATGGGCTATGAAGAGCGCATGTATTTCGACCTGCACACAGAGCAAGACATCGAACACGCCAACTGGATGAGCCAGGCATTAGCCCAGCTCGGCCAAGACGAAGAGGCCCGCGCGCTCGTCCGCAGAGGCGCACTCCTCTCCCTCGGTGCGCGCTTCCGCTTCTGGACCGGTGTCGAGCGCTGCGTCGTCGCACGCCGCCAACCCCACTCCGTAGACGCCGTCCGCCGCGGCATCCTCGGGAGTCGACGCCCCGATCGTGAAGAGAGCCCGGGCAACCGACGCGACCTCAGAACTGCGATACAAGACCACTGGGCAGGCAAGAGCTGGCCCGTCCCCCTGCCGAGCGATTCCACGCTCATCGAGGTATCCCAATGAAGATTCTCTTCGTCGCCGCAAAGAAGAACCTCGATGACACAGAGCGCGAGCTCTACGAGATGGATCTCATGAACGAGGTCTTAGGCTTCGAGCGCTCGCTCTTAGACCTAGGTCTGCTCACCATTCTCGGAGGAACACCTGAGAAGTATGAGGTCTCTCTACAAGACGAATACCTCGCCCCCATCAACTATGACGAGCCCTGTGATCTCGTCGCGCTCTCCGCGAAGACCTCATGCTCAACACGCGCCTACCTCGTCGCGGATGAGTTCAGACGTCGTGGAAAGAAGGTCGTCCTCGGCGGCATCCACGCCTCACTCCTACCGGATGAAGCGCTCGAGCACGTCGACCACATCGTCTTAGGTGAAGCAGAGAACACCTGGCCGAAGTTCCTCGAAGAGTTCGAGGCAGGCGTAGCGCCCGCGCGCTATGACGCGCCTGAGTTCCCCGACATGGGGACCATCCCAGACCCCGGCTATGCGAACATTGACCCCGCGCGCTTCCTCTTTCACCAGCTCCAGACGACGCGCGGTTGCCCCTTCAAGTGCCGCTTCTGCTCTGTCCCGGACATCTCTGGCCAAGCCTTCCGCTTCAAGCCCGTAGATCGAGTCGTGCAAGAGATCCGCAACATGCCCCGTCGCGGGCCCATGGTCGAGCGCATGAAGGCCCTCTACATGGTCGACGACAACTTCATCAGCCGCACGAAGTACACCCAGGAGCTCCTTGAGACCTTGATCCCGCTGCGCAAGAAGGGGGAGATCCCCGACTGGTCAGCTGAGACCACGCTCAACGTCGCGACCGATGAGAAGCTGCTAGACCTCTTCCAAGAGGCAGGCTGTACGACCCTCATCATCGGCTTCGAGTCTGTCTCACAAGAGACGCTCAAGTCGATGGACAAGGGGGTCAACTTCTGTCTGCCCTTCCAGGAAGCGACAGAACGCATCCATCAACGTGGCATCTCGATCGTCGGCAACTTCATCGTAGGCTTCGACACTGACACTCTCTCTGTCTTCAAGGACACGCGTGACTTCGTCTTCGAGAACAACATCCTCTACCCCTTCTTCAGCATCCTCGCCCCCATGCCCGGGACAGAGCTGCACGAGGAGTTCAAGCGCGAGGAGCGCCTCGACCACTTCGATTGGTCGCAATATGACACGCGCCACGTGCTCTATGAACCTAAGAACATGTCACGCGAGCAGCTCATGGATGGCTATGCATGGCTCTATGAGCAGTGCTACACCTCCGACGCAGGCTTCGCGAACCTCAAGCGCTTTTGGCAGCGCGAGGAGCGCCCTGCCTCGGGACTCATCGAGCGCAGCTATCTGCGCTGGAAGCTCTCACGCAGCAAGCTCATCACGCCGACTGGACGAGACTTCGCCAAGAGGGCCTTCGCGCTTCGCAAGGAGACCGGCAAGGTCGACGTCGCGCAGCTGCTCTACTACTTAGACTCAGGACACTTCGCGGAGTTCCTCCACCGCTATCGCTCCGAGAGCTACCAGCAGAACGCAGCCATCTTCGAGGCAGGCGGCCCCAAAGAGGCCGAGGTTCAGATGCAGTGGGAAGACAAGCGGGTCAAACGTCGCGCCGCTGCGCTGGCGAACTCTTAGATCAGCGGTTCCGCTGACTCAAGCCAGCGCGCGCCATGCTCCTCAACCAAGAGGAGCTCCTCCCACTTAGCCCCCACGCCATCACTGGCGATGTGGGGCTCGACCGACCACACGCCGAGGCCCGGTCTCGTCTCGCTCATCGCGGAGTCATTCCAAAACGGCCACTCGACGAGACCAAGGCTCAACCGGTGCATGAGCGCGGTGCCGAAGAGCTGGATGGAGCTGCCCAGCCCGAGACCAAAGCTAGAGCGACGCGCGAAGGGCAGCAAACCTGGGCCGTAGAGACGATGTCCGAGGGCGCCAAATAAATAGGCCTTCTGCCTGCTGGCAAAGCCTCGCTCCCTCGCGAGATCTTCGACGGCGACTGCGAGCTCCCTGCGAGTCTTCCCCGCCGTGACCCATTCCGGAATCACTTCACGCAGCTCCTTCAAGACAGTCCTCCCTCGCTCTAAGACCGGGTTCTCCCCGCAAGAGCTCGTCCAGCTGACGTCGATTGGAAAACCTGAGATGAACGGCGCTACGTCCATGAGAACTGCGTCGCCGGTGCAGAGCTTCGTCTCACCGGGCATGGCATCAGAGTGACTCTTCATCCCACGCAGGGCGCTGCGCTCACCGAACCAAATCACCGGCTCATGGAAGAAGCCCTCAGCTCCAGCCTCTACAAGGCGCGCACGCAAGAGCGCTGCGATTTGCGCCTCTGTGACACCCACTAAGAGCTCGACCTCCATGCTACGCACGGTCGCTTGAACCAAGCGCTGAGCCTCTAGCCGACCCAGCAGCGCAGCTTCATTCAAAGCTCTAGATTGCATCCCTAACATCAGGGCTTCAGCTCATCGAAGAGAGCGATCTGCTCTTCGATGGGCGCCTCCATGAAGAGATCAAAGGCCTCGTAGAACTCTTCCTTGTCTTGCACACCGACATACTGCGAGAGCGCGGCCTCCCAACCTAGCTCGGTCACCAATGGATAGAACTCATCGCGTAGCGCAGTGACGCTCTGAGTCGGAGAGGTGTGAATCATGAACACCATCGCCCAAG
>JAPKBY010000097.1 GCA_028823185.1 Planctomycetota bacterium | reverse complement strand
ATGCATGAGATGGAAGCCCACAAGGAGGAGCGCGTACGCAGCATGCATGAGGAGCGCGAGCGAGTGATCGAAGATCTCCATCGGCGCATCGAGGAGGTCTCAAACGGTTTTGAGGATGAGCTCCGAAGGATAGAAGAGGAGCATGGCGAACGGATGCGTCAAGCCCATGAAGAGCGCGAGCGCCGCTTTGAGGAGCTGCGAGAGCGTGAAGAGGAGATGTCTCGTCGCGCCGAAGAGCATGCTCATCAACTTGAGATGCAGGCCGAGCAGGAGCATCGCTAGGAGAGCAGCGGAAAATAAGATCAAAGAGGCGACGCGGCATGAGCCGCGCCGCCTCTTTTTATGTGGGGGGGACGAACTTGATCTATTGACTCAGGCGGCTCCGCCGAGGAACTCCTCCGGGGGGTTCCAGTCGTGTAAAGCCTTGGCGACCGCGCTTAAGACGTCAGGGTTGTGGGCCGCCTCAGCCAGGTCTGATGGATAGACATCTTCACCTGTGAATCTCAGCGTCCGCTCTACGAGCCTCAAGAGCCGTATTCGAGCCTCTCGGGGAGACTGGAGGGCGCGTTCGATCATGGGTAAGAGGGGAGCTCCCTTCTCGTAATCCATCCCATGACGTCGGCAGAGTTCTTTGAGTAGTCGTTTTGATTCCATGCTTAGATGCTCCTTCACCTCAAAGATATCCCTCTAAAGGAGCATGGGCCGGATTGGATCTCGTGAATTTAAAATTGCTCGCGAACTTGAGTGCACCCTGAAGAGAGCCTCGTCGAAAGCTATTGAGGCCGGTTGATTGGGTGGCAGAGCTTCCACGCCAAGGTTACTCTCATGCGAGATGCTGACTCAGAACGACAAGAATTCAACTGAAGCGAGTCCAGACATAAGCGCGTTGCGAATTGACCGCACGAAGCCAGCGCCTAAGGCCGGCGCCTTTGCGATGCGCATCCTCGCAGTGATCGCTGTGGTCGTATTTGTGCAGCTCATCGTGAGACCCGGCCTCAGCAAGATCGCTGAATTGACGACTCCTCTAGTGGAGGTCGCCAGAGTCGCCGTTCGGAATCCATCAACGCGAGCGAGCCTCTCAGGCATCGCCTCTAATGGTTATGTCGTCGCGCGTACACGGGCAGCTCTCTCGGCCGATGCTCCCGGCCGTCTCGTCGAGATGAACGTGGTAGAAGGCAGCGTGGTGAAGAGGGGCGATGTGGTAGCACGACTCTACTATGCGGAGCATGCAGCGGGGCTCTCTCGAGCAGAGGCTGGGCTTGAACTCAGCGAGGCTGCGCTTGCACGAAGCCAGATCGGCTTCTCTATGAGCGAGACGGCGGTCGTGAGGGCAGATTCGGAGCTGCGGGGGGCACAAGCAGGTCGAGAGGCCGCGATCGCGACTGAGCGCCTCGCCACTGCTGAGCTGGAGCGAGCACAGGAATTAGTTGAACAAGGGGTAGAGCGCGTACAAGTACGCGACCGGGCTGAACAGGAGTTCGCGGCTGCTACGGCTGAGCGTGATCGTGCAGATGCAGGGGTGGAGTCAGCGATGGCGACCGTCTCGGAGTCTTTAGGTCTCGTCACCTCAGCAGAGGCTGCGGTGAGAGAGGCAGCTGCGCGTAAAAAAGTCGCTGAGGCTGAAGTGGAGTCAGCGATGGCGACCCTAGAGAAGACCTATGTCCGGGCGCCATTTGATGGAGTCGTCATTCAGAAGGAGGCCGAGGTCGGAGAGGTGGTCTCGCCGAACTCCCAAGGTGGCCGCGCGCGTGGCTCCGTCGTGACGATGGTCGATCTCTCTACGCTCGAGGTTCAAGCAGAGGTCCCCGAGACGAGCATGTCAGCGGTCAAGTTAGGAGGAGTCGCGCAGGTCTTTTTGGACGCTTGGCCTTCTGAGGTCTATGAGGTTCGAGTCGATCGCATATGGCCTGTCGCGGATAGGCAGAAAGCGACGATCGAGGTCCGCGCTGCCTTCCTGAAGCCTGATGCTCGCTTGCGTCCAGAGATGGGGCTGCGCATCGTCTTCCTCGATGAGAGTGGCGGGATGGATACTGGGGCTAACACGGAGCCTCTCATCACCGTCCCTGAGAGCGCGGTCGTAGAGCGCGACGGTGTCTTGGGCGTGTTCCTGATCAAAGAGGATCGCGTCAGCTTTCTAGAGATTCGTTGCGGTGATGGGCCGCCTGGCATGAGAGCTGTTCAAGAGGGCTTGAGCGGCGGTGAAGAGATCGTGTTGAGGCCTATGGACGATCTGTCTGACGGTGACGAAGTTCGAACATCATGAGGAGCTAAGAAGATGGTTGAGAGCCGACATGGGGTAGAGCTGCGCGGGGTCTCTCGCATTTATTCACGAGGTGGCGAGACCGTGAAGGTCTTCGACGACGTAGATCTAAAGATCGATGCGGGCGCTTTTTGTGCGCTCATGGGGCCTTCCGGATCTGGAAAGTCCACGCTCTTGAACCTGGTCGGCGGTCTGGACCGTCCTGACACAGGGGATCTAACAGTCGGCGGTGTCGCTCTCGGTGGGCTCAGTGAGGCTGCGCTTGCGAGCTGGCGCGCTGAGAGTATTGGCTTCATCTTCCAAGGCTTCAACCTCATCCCAGTGCTCACGGCGATCGAGAACATTGAGCTCCCGCTGCTCTTGACGAACCTCTCGAAGGCAGAGCGCCGAGAGCACGCCTTGCACGCGCTCGAGCTGGTGGGAATGGCAGACAGAGCCAAGCACCGGCCAGGGCAACTCTCAGGTGGGCAAGAGCAACGCGTCGCGATCGCGCGCGCTGTGGCTACAGACCCTGGGGTGATCCTCGCTGACGAACCCACGGGTGATTTGGACTTTGAGTCCGCTCGACAGGTCTTAGATTTGCTGGGCCGGCTGCACTCTGAGTTAGGGAAGACCATCCTGATGGTGACTCACGATCCGCGCGCCGCGCAGCGGGCAGAGCGGATCATCCACTTGGATAAGGGCCGCATCGAAGAGCCAGAGCAAGGATCAAAAGGTCTCTCCGGAGAGGGGTGAGCGCTTGGTCCCTTTGAAGTTGATCTGGCGAAATTTGATTCGCCACAAGCTGCGCGCGGTCCTAACCACAGGGTCTCTCGTCGTGGCGTTCTTTCTCCTGTGCGTCTTGCGCGCGCTGGTGGTCTCGCTCGACACAGGTGTGAAAGAGGCCTCTTCGTCTCGCCTCGTGGTGCAGTCAGCTGTCAGCCTCTTCGTTGATCTGCCCGTCTCTTATCAGAACAAGATCGAGAGCGTCGATGGTGTCGAGGAGATCATGAAGATGTCCTGGTTCGGAGGTTACTTCCAAGAGCCCTCGAATATGTTCGCGCAATTCGGCGTCGATCCTGACCGGATCAGCACCGTCTACCCAGAGATCGAGATCCTCTCAGGCTCAATGGAGGCATTCATGGCCTCAAGATCTGCCTGCATCATCGGAATAGAGACCGCCGAGAAGTATGGCTGGGGAGTCGGAGAGAGAGTGCCGATCATGGGGACGATCTATCCCAGGTCAGATGGCACGGCATGGAACTTTGATGTCGCTGGGATTTACGATTCACATAACGCGAGCGTAGATGACTCGACGCTCTTCTTTCACTGGGAATACCTCAATCAGAGCCTCGAGTCTGGAGCCTCCACTGGTCCTCCCGGCGTCGGGGTTTACACGGTCTTGATCTCCGATGATGCAGACCAGTTGCGCGTAGGCGGAGAGATCGACGCGCTCTTTGAGAACGGCCCGCAGCGGGTTCAGTCATCACCAGAGGCAGAGTTCAACGCTCAATTCGTCAGCATGGTGGGCAATGTGCCTTTCTTCGTTGGAGCGATCGGGACGGGTGTCCTCGTGGCGATTCTCCTCGCGACGCTCAATACGATGTTGATGGCAGGTAGAGAACAGACTCGGGATGTAGGGGTCTTGAAGGCGCTCGGTTTTGGAAGCGGCGCGACCTTCTGGATGATGCTCTCTCAATCCTTCCTCTTATGCGGCGTCGGAGCAGGCGGGGGCATCATGTTGGCCATCGGTGCCTCAGACTCCCTGAGAGGATTCCTCGGAACGACCTTCCCGGGCTTCGCTGTCAACGCGGAGATCATTCAGTCGGCGCTCACGCTCGCCCTAGTGGTGGCGCTCTTCGCAGGCTTGGCTCCAGCGATTAGAGCCCGCAGCTTACGTGTCGTAGAAGCTCTGAGAGAGGAGATCTGAGATGGCACTCGTTCCCTTCTCATACAACCTGCGCTCATTGAGGGTCCGCAAGAGCGCGACGCTGCTCACCGTGATCTCTGTGGGGGCGACGGTCGCGATCTTTGCTGGCGTCCTCGCGCTTCAACAGGGCTTCGAGACGCTCTTCACGGAGGCAGGTCGTGATGATGTCGCGATCTTCCTCCGTCCAGGCGCGATCTCAGAGGGGGAGAGCGGCTTCCCTCGAGACAAGACTGAGATCATCAAGAAGAGCCTCCCGGAGATCGCTGTCTCTAATGGAGCTCCGCTCGCTTCCTCGGAGAGCTTCCTCGCCGTGCGCAGGAGAAAGCTCGATGGGGGAGAGACGAACGTCCCGATCCGTGGAGTCGAGCAGCAGACCTTTACGATTCGTGAAGATGAGCTCTCGGTGATTGAGGGTCGTCGCTTCAATGCCGGCACAGATGAGGTGATCGTTGGAGAGCGCCTCGTCGGTCGTATCCAGGGCTGTCAGTTAGGGGAGACGATTCTGCTGAACACGACCCCATTTAAGGTGGTCGGTGTCTTCTCGCACGAGGGCCCTTTCGCCTCTGAGATCTGGGGTGATGTGGCGCGCATGGCGCAGGCGCTAGAGCGACCCTTCTACAGCCGGGTCGTGGCTGTGCTGAAACCAGGCGTCGACATTGAAGACCTCGCCCTGCGCCTCAGCGAGCACAAAGAGGTCCCCGCGAAGGTCTTGGGAGAGCGGGAGTACTACAGCGGACAGACTCGGGCCCTCTCTACTATTTTGAGGGGCTTGGGCACCTTCCTCGCCCTCGTGATGGGGACGGCGGCTGTGTTCACCGCTACGAACACGATGCTCTCAGCGCTCTCGACTCGCTCCTATGAGATAGGGATCTTGCTCTCTCTCGGCTTTCGGCCGTTCTCGATCTTCCTCTCCTTCCTCTTTGAGTCGGTCCTCTTGAGCCTCGCGGGTGGCCTGGTCGGGATCTCGGCAGCCTTTCTCATCAACGGCGTAGAGACAGGGACGACTAACTTCCAGACCTTCACCGAGATCGCTTTCGCGTTCAGGGTGACGCCGACGGTGCTCACTCAGGCTGTCTCTTTCTCGCTCGCACTCGGCCTGATAGGCGGTGCGTGGCCCGCGTGGCGGGCTGCGAGGATGAAGCCGGTCGAAGCTCTCCGACGCCACTAGGGGCTCTTAGAGGCGCCCCTAGAGAGCGACGCGCAGCTCAGGCCTCTTGGGCCGGATCGATATCCAGAGCAGGGTCAATATCTGCAGCGAGGACCTCTTCACCAGGAAGGGTGAGGGCCGGAAGCTCGACCTCGCGCCAGTCGAGCTCTGTGCACTCTGAGTAGAGCGTGTCGAGGTCGTAGTACTCGCGCGCCTCAGCCTGCAAGGCGTGGACGACGACGGCGTCGTAGTCGAGGATGACCCACCAGGCCATGTCAGCGCCCTCAGGCTTACGGTGAAGCTCGCCGAGCTTCTTGAGGCGGACATGGAGCTCTTGGTGAATAGCTTTCACGTGCGGGCGGCTGAGCCCTGTGACGACCACGAAGTAGTCCGCCACTTGGAGGTACTCTCCGACCTCATACACCCGGATGTCGATAGCCTTTTTCTCTTCGGCGAGCTGGGCGCAGGCTGCGGCGAGTTGCTTGGTGTTGATGACGTGCTCCGGGAGATAGGGGGAATGGAAGACGCGGATCAGGACAGACCCGATCCGCGTCGAACAGTGCTTAGGTCTTCAGTCCTAGATGAACCAGGGCAAGAAGACGAGGCTCACGACGGTCATCAGCTTGATCAAGATGTTGAGCGCAGGACCAGAGGTGTCCTTGAAGGGGTCACCGACCGTGTCGCCTACGACAGCTGCCTTGTGGGAGTCAGAGCCTTTACCGCCGTGCGCACCGCCTTCGATGTACTTCTTCGCGTTGTCCCAGGCGCCGCCTGCGTTGGACATGAAGATGGCCATCATGACGCCGCAAACGAGCGCGCCTGCGAGGAGGCCACCGAGGGCTGCGACGTTCCAGAATCCAACGACGATGGGGGCTGCCACGGCGATTACGCCGGGGACGACCATCTGCTTAAGAGCTCCATCGGTGGAGATCTTGATGCAGCGAGCAGCATCGGGCTTGCCCGTGCCGTCCATGATTCCAGGGATCTCACGGAACTGACGGCGGACCTCTTCGACCATCTCGAAGGCGGCGTTACCGACCGCTCTCATCGTGAGGGCGCTGAAGAGGAAGGGGAGGATGCCGCCGAGCAGGAGCCCGATGATGACAACCGTCGAGTTGATGTTCAGGTTCAGATAGCCATCGGTGTCGAGCATCGTCTTGACCAACTCAGGCTTTCTCTCCGTGATCAGTGTTCCCGCGCGCCAGCAGAAGGCGCTGAAGAGCGCGAGCGCTGTGAGAGCGGCAGAGCCGATCGCGAAGCCTTTACCGATCGCAGCGGTCGTGTTGCCGACCGCGTCGAGGGCGTCTGTGCGCTCACGAACTTCCGGGGGCAGCTCTGCCATCTCAGCGAGGCCGCCAGCGTTGTCAGCGACAGGCCCGTAGGCGTCGACGCCGAGCGAGATGCCGAGGGTCGAGAGCATGCCGAC
>JAPKBY010000096.1 GCA_028823185.1 Planctomycetota bacterium | reverse complement strand
CCTTAAGGTCGACGCTGACTCCTGCCGGAATGGCTATGGGCTGTAATCCTATTCGTGACATTTAAATGCGGCTCCTCTGGTTACCAGACCTTACAGACGACCTCGCCGCCGACGTTTTCCTTTCGGGCGTCGCGGTCGGAGAGGATCCCCTTGGGGGTAGAAAGGACATAGATACCTTGGCCTCGCATGAGGGGCTTCATCTCTTTGGCCCCTGCATAAACTCGGCAGCCAGGCTTGCTCACTCGCGCGATGGTTCTGATAGCTTTTTCGCCTTCAGCGCCATAGCGAAGTTCGACGCGGATATTGCTCCGCGGCGAGAGCTCTTCCACCTGGTAACTCGTTATGAAGCCCTCTCTTTTGAGAACTTCAGCGATGTTTACTTTCATTTTTGAAGCAGGTACATCCACCACTTTCCGCCCCAGCGAATTGCCGTTGCGGATCCTGGTCAGCATGTCTGCGATCGGGTCGGTCATCATGATGATCTACTCCTCTACCAAGACGCCTTGCGCATACCGGGGATCTCGCCCATGAGGGCCATCTCCCTAAGACAGATGCGACAGATACCGAACTTGCGATACACAGCGCGGGGTCGCCCACACACATTGCAGCGCGTATAAGCGCGAACCTTAAATTTAGGCTCTCGCTGTGACTTAATTACGAGGGATGTCTTTGCCATTTGTTCTACTGATCCTCTGTACGGAAGGGCATTCCGAGCGCTTTCAACAGCGCATAGCCCTGCTCATCATCAGGTGCAGACGTCACGAAGGTGATGTCCATCCCCTGCTGAAACTCGATCCTATCGAAGGGGATCTCGGGGAAGATTGATTGCTCATTGAGCCCCATTGTGTAGTTACCGCGCCCGTCGAGCTTGCTCTTGAGGCCACGGAAGTCACGAATACGGGGCACGACGACTGAGATCAGGCGCTCTGCAAACTCCCACATTCGTCCTCTACGAAGCGTGACGGCACAGCCGATCGGCATACCTTCTCGCAAATGGAAACCACTGATAGCCTTGCGGGCATTACGAATGGTCGGTCTCTGTCCGGCGATGGTGGCGAGGTCTCGAGCTGCGATCTCCACGCGTGACTTGTTGTCTACCGCCCCACTGACCCCCATGTTGATGGTGATCTTCGTGAGGCCCGGAACTGCCAGGTCATTCTTGATACCGAAGCGCTCCTTCAGGATTGCGACGACTTCTTGTTCGTACTTTGTCTGAAGGCTCGATACGGCCTTGGCTTCTGCTGTCGTCATGATCAGCCCTCCTTAGCGATGCGCTTGCGCACACCTTTTTTGGCCTTCTCGTCATAAAGCATGACGTTGCTGGCATTGATCGAGCTCTCTAGCCGGACGCGCTCACCTTGAGGGTTCTGCTGCGTCGGCTTCCTGTGTCGATAGCGGAGGTTAATACCCTCCACAACTACGCGGTTCTTCTCGCGCATAACCTCTTGAACAGTTCCAGTCTGCCCGCGGTCATTGCCCGATATGACGATGACGGTGTCACCTTTTCGAAGCTTCATCAGACCACTTCCTGTGCAAGGGAGACGATCTTCAAAAAGCTCTTCTCACGTAGTTCGCGGCCGACTGCACCAAAGATGCGTGTCCCACGGGGATTTCCATCAGCATCAAGGATGACCAGCGCATTGTGGTCGAAGCGGACATAAGTCCCGTCCTTGCGTCGCGTGTTCTTCTTTACTCGGACGATCACTCCTTTGACGACCGTACCTGTCTTCAACTCAGAGCCAGCCATTGCCTTCTTCACTGAGACGACGATCACGTCACCCAAGCCTGCCACGCGACGGTTTGTTCCGCCGAGAACCTTGATGCACTGAACCCGCTTAGCGCCGGTGTTATCAGCGACGTCAAGATATGACTGCATCTGAATCAAAGGACACCCCCATCAGTCACTGCTGCCTTATGAATGACCTCAGTGAGGCGCCAGCGCTTGTTCTTGGAGAGAGGTCGGCACTCAGTTATTTGCACCTTGTCTCCGACCGCGACCAGGCCTTCGTCATCGTGCGCCATGTACTTTTTGTGCACGCTCAAGAACTTGCCGTACTTGGGGTGCTTATAGCGTCGCTCCACTCGCACTGTGATGGACTTGTCCATTCCTGTGCTCGTGACGGTCCCTTGCAGGACCCTTCGTTTTCCTCTTGTTTCACTCATATCAGCGCGGCTCCTGGCCACGAATCCCCGTGGCACGCTCGTTCAAGATCGTTCGAATACGCGCGATTGATCGTCTGATTTTTTTAATCTCAGACGGATCGGCGATACTCTCGATTCCGGCCTTAAACCGGAGCTCGAAGAGCTTATGTGACATCTGACCGAGCTCGAATTCGAGCTCTGAGTCGGTCTTACTGCGGACTTCTTCTGTCTTCATGACTTCGTCTTCCTATTCGCTTAATGCGGGGGCTCAGGTTGTTGGAACCCTTCGCACCATCTTGACCTTGATCGGCATCTTGTGAGCGACGCGCTTAAAGGCGAGCTTGGCTTTTTCCTCATCCACTCCACCCAACTCGAAGAGGATGGTCCCGGGCTTCACCTCAGCGGCGTAGTAATCAATGTCTCCCTTACCCTTACCCATTCGCGTTTCAGCGGGCTTCGAGGAGATGGGCTTATGAGGGAAGATCTTGATCCAAATTTTGCCTGTACCATCGGTCGCCCTGTTAGCGGCGACGCGACCGGCTTCAATGTGACGAGCATTGATCCACCCATAGTCGAGTGACATCAATCCATAATCACCGAATGCGACCCGGTTTCCGCGAGTAGCAAGACCTTTCATCTTGCCGCGGAACGCTTTCCGGTGCTTCGTGCGCTTGGGCATCATTGCCATTACTTACGCCCTCGGCTGCCGCCACGTTGCGGGCGATCTGCCCTGGTCATGCTGAGGCCTTGGCGGAAGTCGATCTTCTTCCCGCGCTCGATCTCACCTTTGTAGATCCAGACCTTCACGCCAATGATCCCGTAGGTCGTCTTGGCGATTGCAGTCCCGTAATCAATGTGCGACTGAAGCGTCGAGAGCGGCACGCGCCCCTCTCTCTCAGTCTGCTCGCGTGCCATCTCAGCACCGCCGAGGCGACCGTTGATTTGAATCTTGATGCCCTTGGCACCAGTCTGCATCGTCGTTTGAACAGCGCGCTTGATCGCGCGGCGGAACGCCATGCGACGCTCGAGCGCCTCAGCAACGACCTCTGCAACGAGCTTGGACTCGAGCTCCGGACGCTTGACCTCGTGAAGCGTCAGGTGGCATGTCATCCCTGTCAGCTTTTGAAGGTCCAGCTTGAGCTGCTCGACACGCACGCCTTTGCGGCCGACGAGAACTCCAGGACGAGCCGTGTAGATGATGACGTTGACAGCTTCGCCGCTACGCTCGATCTCAATGCGCGGAATTCCGGCAGATCCGAACTCCTTCTCGATGTACTCACGGATCTTTCGATCTTGCATGAGCAACTTCGGGAAGTCTTTCTTGTTGGCATACCAGCGAGAACGCCAGGGTTCGATGCCGCCGATCCTAAAACCGGTCGGGTGTACTTTTTGTCCCACGCTCAGCCCTCCTGCTGTTCGTTGCTCGCTGCGGCGAGTCGTTCGCTGACCCTGACGGTCAGATGGCTAGTTTTCTTTGCCCACGGCATGGCGCGCCCTTGAGGGCCCGGACGCCATCGCAATCTGTTGTTAAGCATCGGACCTTCATCCGCTCGGCAATCCGAGACGAAGAGGTTGTTCAAATTGACGCCCTCGTCTTGGCTCGCATTCGCGATAGCTGACTGCAAGACCTTCAAGTAGAAAGAGGCCGCTCGCTGGGGAGCAAACTGAAGAAGATCCAACGCCTGGTTGGCGTTCCTGCCACGGATTGTGTCCGCGATCAAGCGCGCCTTGCGGGCGGTGATTCGCGCGTACCGAAGCCGCGCTGTGTATTGAGCTGTGTCAGTCATGATCATTAGCCCTTCTTCATCCCTTCTTTCTTATTCGTGTGACCACGGAATGTCCGGGTCGGTGCGAACTCGCCAAGCTTGTGCCCGACCATGTCCTCTGAGACGAAGACCTTCGCGTGCAGGCGACCGTTGTGAACCATGAAGGTGTGCCCCACGAATTCCGGAGGAATCGTGCACGCACGGGCCCAGGTTGTAATCGGGTCCTTGCGGTCTGATGCGTTGAGTGCCTCTACCTTCCGAGCCAACTTGGCGTCGATGAAGGGGCCTTTTTTTGTGCTGCGTGACATTTTTGGTCGGTTCGCTCCGTGATTACTTGCGCTTCTTACGGCGGCGGATGATGAACTTGTCTGTGGGGTTACTCCTACTGCGCGTGCGCCCACCCTTAGCGAGAACACCCTTGGGAGAACAGGGGTGACGGCCACCCGCTGTCCGGCCTTCACCACCACCCATGGGGTGATCGACCGGGTTCATAGCGGTACCGCGAACCTTGGGACGGCGTCCCCGGTGACGGTTTCGACCCGCTTTTCCTAGCTTCACGTTCTGGTGATCCGTGTTTCCAATGCGGCCGATCGTGGCCATGCACTCAATGTGGATCCGACGAAGCTCACCAGAGGGCATGAGGACGACAGCGTACTGGCCCTCGCGAGCCATCAACTGCGCAGAACCACCTGCCGTACGACAGATCTGACCACCACGCCCAATCTTGAGCTCGATGTTGTGGATCTGTAGACCGATCGGGATGTCCTTGAGCCTCAACGCGTTGCCCGTAGTCGGCTCGGCATCAGGTCCAGACTGAATCATCATGCCGACCTCGAGCCCGAGGGGCGCGAGGATGTAGCGCTTCTCACCATCTACATAGTGAAGGAGGCAGATGAAGCATGTGCGGTTGGGATCATACTCAACCGTAGCGACCCTGGCGGGCACGCCGACCTTCTCACGCTTAAAGTCGATCACACGATAGCGACGTTTGTTGCCACCACCTCGTCGACGAGACGTGATTCGTCCGCGGTTGTTACGACCGCCGGACTTCTTAAGAGGACGTAGCAACGACTTCTCGGGTCGGCTTGTCGTCAGCTCCTTGTAATCAAGGACGCTGCCGTCACGACGGCCCGGTGAGGTCGGCTTATAGAACTTAATTCCCATGATTCAGGTTCCTTCTAGCTCCTAGAAGATGTCGATGGTTTGGCCTTCTGCGACAGTGACCATGGCCTTCTTCCAATCAGCTTTCTGACCGGAGGTGTAGCCACGGCGACGTATTTTACCTTGGACGAGCATGGTGTTCACGGAGAGCACCTTTACGTCGAAGAGGCGCTGAATGGCCTCGCGTATCTCAATCTTGGATGCGTCCTTGGGAACGCGAAAGTGATATGCATTTCTCTTAGCAGTGTCGTCCGATGCTTTCTCGGTGACGACCGCGCGCTTAATGAGGGTGAACAGGTCAGATTTACTCACGCGACACCTCCTTGATCTTTCCGGGTCTTAAGACGTGATGCAACTTGCTCAAGCACACCACTCTCCGTGATCACCAGGCCACCATTGATGAGGTCAAAGGCGCAGACATCTGCTGCCGTTCGAACCTCGACCTTCGGGAAGTTCCTGAATGACTTGTGGATGTTCTCATTCGCCTCTTTGAGGACGATGACTGCTCTCTTCGGTGAACCGAGATCTCCGAGGACCTTGCGGGCCGCCTTAGCTGAGGGCACCGAGAAAGCGCCGAACTCAGTAACGACGACTTCCTCATCTCGAAGCTTGCCGGCGATCGCTGAGCGCAGCGCAGTGCGACGCACCTTGGAGGGCATCTGATAGGAGTAGTCCTTCGGCCTGGGCCCGAAGACTGTTCCCCCGCCTCTCCAGATCGGTGACTTAACGTCACCGGCGCGAGCGCGGCCGGTTCCCTTCTGGCGATAAGGCTTCTTGTTCGTGCCCTTCACTTCACTACGACCCTTAGTTGAGGCTGAACCCTGGCGCTGATTCGCCTGGTAGTTCACCACCACATCCTTGAGCGTGCGATAGAGGATCTTGTCACCGAAGGGGCTCTCGTCGACCTCAACTTGGCCGATGCTCCCGTCTTTGTAGCTTTTAACTTTCATGACGATCAGCCCTTCTTGATTCCAGTCTTGGCGGTGCAAATCTGAACCAAGCCATTCGGCGGTCCAGGAACTCCACCACGGATGAACACGAGGTTTCTCTCCTCATCGATGCGCATGATTCGCAGGTTCTTAGTCGTGCAACGGGTGTTGCCGTACTGACCACTGGAGCGCTTGCCCTTCAGGACGCGCGAAGGCGTAGCTGAACAGCCGATAGAGCCGGGAGCTCTCGTGTTATGCGAACCGTGTGTCTCCGGACCACGCGAGAAGCCATGCCTCTTGATCGTGCCTGAGAAGCCGCGACCCTTTGTGGTGCCGATGACATCCACAAGGTCGCCTTCTACAAAGGCTGATGCATTGACTACATCACCGATCGCGCATTCCGCAGGGCCGACAATCCGCTCTTCACGAAGGAATCGCTTTGGGGCGATCTCGTTCTTAGCGAAGTGTCCGCGCTGGGGCTTGGCAACCAAGCGGTCAGGCATATCCTCGAAGCCGAGCTGTATAGCATTATAGCCATCAGTCTCCTGCGTGCGGATCTGTGTGATCACGCACGGGCCTGCTTCGACTACGGTCACACCAGCGACCGTGCCATCCTCAGCGAAGAGCTGAGTCATTCCTTTTTTTCGTCCTAGGATCAGCGTCATGACGCCTCGAACTTTTCAGTTATGCCGGTTCGAACAGGGGGGCCAGAAATGCTGGCTTGGACGCCTGTCCACGCGGCTGTTATTGGTATGGGGAGTCAGTAGACGGGCTTCGCGAGACGTTCCCCGCGGTTCC
>JAPKBY010000095.1 GCA_028823185.1 Planctomycetota bacterium | reverse complement strand
CAGCCGATCCCGCTCACGAACACCGTCTGCTCCTTCGCCACGCCTAGGTCAGCGCAAACGCTTTGGACCGCACTCAAGATCGCGTAGTCCCCGCAGCCGGGGCACCAGCGAACCTCTTGATCAGACTGAAAGTCTTTCTTTGTCAGTGTCTGTGTTTCACTCATGACTAGTTCTCCAGGAGTTCCTTGATCTTGTCTGTGATCTCATAGGCGCGGAATGGTTGTCCCTGAACCTTTGAATAGGACAAGAAGTTGTGACCCGCATACTCACTTCGGAGCAAGCGCGCGAGTTGACCGAGGTTCAGCTCGGGGATCAAGATGGACTTGTATCGTGAGAAGATCTCATCGAGCCCATTCGGTAGCGGCCAGATATGGCGAAGGTGCATACGGCCGACCTTGTCGCCGTCCTCATTCGTCCGCTCAGTCGCATCAGCGATTGAGCCATAGGTTGAGCCCCAACCAACAATCAGGAGGTCACCTGACTGCGCCCCGTGAACCTCGGGTGTCGGGATCGAGTTCGCGATCCCCTTCACCTTCTCTTCACGCGCGTGCGTCATGAACTCGTGGTTCTCAGGGTCATAGCTGATGTTGCCCGTGATGTGCGCTTTCTCAAGACCACCGATGCGGTGTTCGAGCCCAGGCGTTCCCGGCTTGACCCAAGGGCGTGCTCCCTTCTCATCTCTCGAGAAAGGCTGGTAGTTCTCCTTCTCAGTCCTGAACTCCTTCGGGAACTTAGGGAGCTTGTCGAGATCCGGCAAGCGCCAAGGCTCAGCGCCGTTAGCGATGAAGCCATCAGTCAAGAGGAAGACCGGGGTCATGTACTGGGTCGCGATTCGAACCGCTTCCATCGCACAGTCAAAGGCGTCTGCAGGCGTCGCGCATGCGACGATCGGGATCGGTGCCTCACCATTTCTCCCGAAGAGCGCCTGCATCAGGTCAGCTTGCTCAGTCTTTGTCGGGAGCCCCGTCGAGGGGCCACCGCGCTGTACGTTCACGACTACGAGCGGCAGCTCAACGCTCACCGCCAAGCCCAAGGCCTCACCTTTCAAGGCGATCCCCGGTCCAGAGGTGGACGTGATCCCAAGGTGACCCGCATAGGCCGCTCCGATCGCAGAACACACCGCAGCGATCTCATCTTCAGCTTGGAAGGTCTTAACACCGAAGTGCTTCATCCCTGCCAAGGACTCAAGGATCGTCGAAGCCGGAGTGATCGGATAGGAGCCGAGGAAGACGTCTAGCTCAGCCGCCTTGGCGCCCGCGACCAACCCGATCGCGATCGCATCATTACCGATGATGTTGCGGTAGGTGCCCGGATGAAGGACATCACACTTCGGCACCTCATAGCGTGCCTGGAAGAGCTCTTGGATGTCTCCTGCGTTGTAACCTGCACGCAGCGCGATGATGTTCGCCTCCGCGAGGTGAGGCTTCTTGGCGAACTTCTCCTTGAGCCAAACCTCCGTCGGCTCCATAGGACGGCTGAAGAGCCAGTACATGAGCCCGAGGGTGTAGAAGTTTTTACAACGCTGAACATCTTTGGGCTTCAGGTCTGTTTCAGCGAGCGCCTCTTTGATGCGCTGAGCCATATCCACCTCGATCACGCGATAGCCATCAAGGCTTCCATCCGTGAGCGGGTTGGTCTCGCACTTTGCCTTCTCAAGATCTCTAGCAGCGAAGTTGCCCGTGTTGACGATGACAATTCCGTCTTTCTTCAAGTCCTTGATGTTCTCTACGAGCGCGGCAGGGTTCATCGCCACGAGAACGTCCGGGCGATCTCCTGGAGTGAAGATGTCCTTAGAAGAGAAGGCCAATTGGAAGCCTGAGACTCCCGCGCGTGTTCCTGCTGGTGCCCTGATCTCCGCGGGGAAATCCGGCATGGTGGCGAGATCGTTGCCCACGACCGCCGCAGTATTTGCGTATTGGTTGCCGGTGATTTGCATTCCGTCGCCAGAGTCTCCCGCAAAGCGGATGACAACGGATTCCTGCTGTTGCAGGGGGAGGTCTGAGCCCGGTTCTTTTGTGGTCGTCATATCGTCCCGCACGGCCCATTGAGGGGGCGCACAGCTGGATGGGGCGTTCTTTTGAGGGTTAACTCCGATCCAAGATCGGAGCCGCGTTGACCGCTTCGGCAGGCGCTTCTCCGTAGAAGAGGAGGTCCTGTCAAAAGGGTATTTAGGGCAACTATCCTACTTCGGACGGGTCGATCCGTCACAACTCCATTGGACTTCTTCGGTCAGCTTTTCAGAGTTCAGTGCACGTCCTCTGAGGAGCCTCCCCTGACTCCCATTTCTTAGCCCTCAAAATAGTGCCCCAAGGCGCCCTCAGCGGGCCTAGATTGATGAAGCTCTGGCATGCAGGGTCGGCACCCACAGGCCTGGTTGATAGGATCCTCGCCCATGGAATATCTCCTCCCAGTCCTCGCTGGCTCAGCGCTCCTCCTCGCTCTCTCTGCTTGGATGCGCTCAGCGGCCCATGCCGCTCGCCTCAACGAGCTAGAACAAGACCTCATTCGTCGGACCCGCGACCTCTCCGCAGAGATGGAGCAGGGCCTCAGTGTCCAGCGACGGCTGCTGACCACCCTCGCCCTGGGTGGTGAGCTCGACGCTGAGATGATCGAAGATGGCCGCATCTGGCGTGACGTGAGCGGGAGCGAGGCTCTCGCGCTCGTGAACGATGCTGAAGCACACATCCTTGATGTCCGCACGCCACGAGAGACCATCGCTGGCTTCGCCGAGAACGCGATCATCATTCCAATCGACGAGCTCGAGTCCAGAGCCCATGAGCTCCCGAAAGACGGGAAGCCCCTCGTGATTTACTGCGCAGCAGGCGTACGCTCAGCAGCGGCTTGCGACTTCCTCTCTTCCCTCGGCCACAGCAGCCTCTACAACCTCGCCGGTGGCTTCGCCGCCTGGACCGGCTCCCGCGCCACCTCTTAAACAGCGCTAGATAACCATGACCGCTTTCACACCTGATGAGATTGAACGAGACCTCCAATTCGCCATTGAGATCGCCAAGAGCGCAGGTCAGCGGGTCCTCGGACTGCGCGAGACCGGCCGATGGGAAGGGAAGATGCTCGCTGACATCGGCGACCAAGCTGCCGATGGCTACCTGCAAGGAATCCTCGCGGGACGCTACCCAGAGGACGGGATCCTCTCAGAAGAGACCGCCGACTCTGCCGACCGCCTCTCAAAGGCCCGGGCTTGGATCATTGACCCTCTAGATGGGACGAAAGAGTTCAGCCAAGAGAGAGGAGATTGGGCCGTACACGTCGCCCTCACCCTCAACAATGAGTGCGCCATCGCCGCGGTCGACCTGCCCTCACAAGGCGAGACGATGTATGCAGTCAGCTTGCCCGGTGAAGAGCGCTGTGGGCTCGTAAGTGGCGGGGAGCTCATCACTGGCGACAGCCAGGCTCCTGATGAGATCCGAATGGCCTGCAGTCGCAGCCACACCCCACCCTGGATGGAGAGCTTCCACGCCGCCCTTGGTGGCACCCTCGTCCGAGAGGGCTCCGTCGGTAACAAGGTCTCCACGCTCCTCCTCGGCAGAGCTGATGTCTACGTCCACAAGGTCGGGCTCAAGGAGTGGGACACCTGCGCGCCCGAGACGATCGCCCGGGCAGCCGGCTGGCACGTCTCTAAGCTCCGCGGAGAGCCACATCGCTACAACCAAGCGGACCCGGTCAATCATGAGCTCGTCATCTGCCGGCCAGCGATGGCTGATAGGGTTCTCGAGGCCATCGCGGCCTGCGGCGCGCTAGAGGACTAGCGGCGCTACTTTGGCTCAGGGAGCTCCTCGACGAACTCTAACCAGGCCTCTTCAAGCTCCCAGATGTCGACGTCCTCGAAGGCTGCGTCGACGGCTGCGACGCGAGCCTCCTTCTGTGCCGCAAGGCGAGCGGTCGCGTCCTCTTCCTTGCCCTCATCTTTGAGGCGAGCGAGCTGGGATGCCCAGGCGTCTTTCAAGGTCTCAAAGTAGACCGTGAGGATCTCTGACCAGACCTCATGGCGGGCTACGACCTTGCTCGTGTTCAGGAAATAAATGATCGACCAGCCCTCTGCGTAGCAGAGTCCGGCGTTCTTGTAATAGTCCCGCTGCTCATAGCGGATGATCTTCTCGAGCGGCACATGCTTGCGAGCGCTCACTGCGCTCTTGATCGTCCCAAGCCTCCACGGGTTCAGGCCGATCCTCTTCACCTTCCCACCAGAGATCTCCGAGCCGGAGAAGTAGTCTCCATAGCCCTCGTTGAACCACGAGTGCGGGCTGAGCTTGCCCGCTGAGTAGTGGATGTACTGATGCAAGGCCTCGTGGTAGAGGATGATGAAGGTGTTCGACTTGTCTGTCTTCTCCCCCTTCTTCCTCTTCGTCGCGTCCGGGAGCACGAGCTCTTCCGTCACGTCATACCAATAGCCTGCCGACCCTCTCGGACCTCCATAGGAGTAGTACTCGCTCATCCCGCTGCATATTCGAACGGTCGAGACCGCCTCGATCGGACCTGAAGGCGGGAAGAGCTCGATGTACTTCTTCCTGATGTTCTCGAGGTCCTTGACGATGCGTCGAACGAGCGGCTGGTCCGAGGTGTTGTAGACGACGATGTAGTTCTCGGTGTCCTCCACCTTCCAACCATCCTCCGTTGCTTCGATACGAACCGGGGTTCGATAATCGATAGCCCGCAGGCCATCTCTCTCATATCGCTTGCGCCACTTCAGCTCTTCACGATTGTCCGGCTCATAGAGATCAAGTTCAGTCCCGACCTCCTCAAAGATCGGCTCCAGCTCATCAAGGTCACCTGCCGCGCACTGCCCAAAGGCGACGACGATGCGCTCGCGGGACCTCGTCCAGACATAGGCATAGCCAGCGCGCTGTGAGTTGCCGCCACGGGCACCGCGACCCTTAGCTTTCGAGCTCCTCGTCATGTGATAGACCGCTCGTTCCCAGACACCATCACCCCTCCCCTTTGGACGCAAGGTCTCAACCAGCTCTGAATTCCACCCCTTGAGTTCGCGCTCCAAGTAGCGATCCCAGCTGTTCAAGGGAGGCGGCGGCGGCTCCTCTTCCTCTGCTTTCTCATCCTTCTCTTCACCGTCTTCAGCTGCAGGGACCTCTTCCTCTGGCTTCGCAGGCGCATCACCCGTCCCGCCCGTCAGCGGCGCTGCGTCCGCGACATAGGGGATGTCGATGATCTCAATGTGCGGCTGGATCTTGCGCTGGTCTCGCTTCTCTTCAGGGACAGGTTCGATCAACTTGAAGCGAATCCACTCCTCCGTCGGCTGAACAGGCAGCTTGTTCCATCGCTTCGGCTTGCGAAAATCGATCCCGCGTGAGGGATGCTTCTTCGTTACATAACCTCCTTGGACTGGAGCGGCCACAGCCGCGGTGCCAAGCAAAAGGAGAAGAAGGAGCCCTGCTGCTGCGCGAATCATGACCCCGTTCTATCGAGGAGGCGCGAAAACGGCAACGCGCCTCAGCTGCTAAGAGACTGAATCTCGTCCAGAGCCTCTTCCGAGGCTCCGGTGACCCTTGGATCACAACGCCCGCTCAGCGCCGCAACGAGCAGCCTAGCCATGCGAATCGTCTCGTCCCGTCCACCCTTGAAGCCGGCCCAAACCACAGCCGGGTCCTCTGCCTCTCTCAGCGCCTCTAGCAAGGTGCTGAGGTTGTGCAGCTGATCTGCTGCCTTCACGAGCGCTCCCTCGGCGCTGATCGTCTCCGCCTTTGAAGCGGCGGTGAGCTTGCGCTCCTCCCATGTCTTTCCTTTCTCTTCTGTGAGCTCTGCGACAATCGCAGCCACATCATCGCCAAACTCACTGGCGACCCTCTCGCCAGTCCAGTCATCGCAATCCTCCACGACATCGTGAAGCAGACCGGCTTGAATAGCGTTTGTTGAGGCACCGACACGAGCCAAGATCAACGCGACGTGTGCTGGGTGAGTCGCGTAGGGCAGATCAGATCCTTTTCGGGTCTGATCTGCGTGCGCAAGAACAGCTGCTCGGAGGGCGCGCTCGATGTCTATGTCGAACACGAGCTGCAGCCTAAATCTTGACGCCCAGAGGCTTGAGCGCGATGAAGCCGAAGAGCATTGAGGCGACGACGAAGATGATCAGGACGCCGCCCGGTCCACCTGGCAGCCAACCGAGGTCGCTGTCTGGATAGATAAATGCGATTCGATTCAGAGGAGAGTCAGAAGCCAAGCGCTCCTCCGCAGGCCAGAGCATCGAGCTGAAGGCTCCCGCGACGCGCTCGGGTTGCATGAGTCGAGCCTTCTCTTCTCCGGCGACGACAGACTTTGTCTCAGCGCTACCATCAGGGAAGCGCAGAGTGATCTCATAGTTGCCCGGCGCACGCGCGACGAACTCTTGAAAGGCGAGCCCTTGAGAGGGCACTCGAACGAGCGGAGAGGTCGCCTCTAGCCCCTCAGGCATCAGCACCTCTAGGCCAGCACACTCGTCCCTTTGGCCTGGCTTGAACTCAATGCGCAGCTCGTTCCCAGCCCCAGCCAATCCATCGGTAGAGACGACCGGAATCGGATCAAAGCCGTATCTAACCACCGTCTGTGCGACGACAAAGACGAAGGGGATCGCTAGCGGAATGAAGGGACCGAAGTTGAGCCCGACATACTGCATGTTTCGCCACAGCACCTTGCAAACGGACTGGCCGACGATGACGAGGTCATCTTGATAGATGCGGATCGCGATCATGTTGCCCTTGATCTGATCCTTCACCCGTCCGATGCCCTCTTGCCAGCTGATGTGCTTGAAGATCCAAAGCGCGAGGACACCAAAGACGCCGCTCACGAAGATCAACGCGAAGGCCTCGCCGCCC